>JADHVM010000052.1 GCA_016783985.1 Actinomycetota bacterium | reverse complement strand
TTAAATAAAAAGCCTTCCAATCTGAAATACTACAAATGAAACTACCCAGGCAAGCAGAAGAGTATACCCAATCTGGAACCACATCTCTTTTCTCCCAGCTTCCCTGCGGAATACTGCTATACCTGCCATGCAGGGGAAATATAGCAGTGAAAATAGCATAAAATTATACCCTATAAGCGGATGATACTCATTTGCCAGTGTATCCCTTAAAGATTCAGACTCTTCATCTGCTTCTGCAATACTATAAAGTGTACCCATAGTAGATACAACAATTTCTTTAGCAGCAATGCCTGATATAGCTGCTACAGCCATTCTCCAGTCAAATCCGAGCGGCTTAAATACTGGCTCAATAAAGTGGCCTACTCTTCCTGCTGCAGAATATGCCATCTCTTCATCTGCCATTTTGCCTTCAATCACTACAATACCTTCCTCAAGTTCTTCCTCGGTAATCCTGCCAGATTCATAAGACTCCTCAAGGCTAACAATCTCTGCATTATAATCTGTAGAATAATTATCACCGATTTTTGGGAATGTAAATAATATCCATATAATTATTGCCATAGCTAAAATTATTGTTCCTGCTTTCTTAAGATAAAGCCATGTTCTTTCCCACATATGGACCATTACACCTTTAAATGTTGGTACGCGGTATGGTGGAAGTTCCATTACAAATGGAGCTGCCTCACCCTTAAATCTTGTTGACCTAAGCAATTTTGCCATAAGTATTGCCATAACAATGCCTATTACATAAATCGAAAAAATAACATTGCCTGCATATGCTGGGAAAAATGCTCCAGCCAATAAAATATAAATAGGCAGTCTTGCCCCACAACTCATAAATGTATTAACATGCATTGTAACCAGCCTATCTTTTTTATTCTCCAGAGTCCTTGCAGCCATATAAGCAGGAATCGTACATCCAAATCCAATAAGCATTGGAATGAAGGATTTTCCATGAAGTCCTATCTTATGCATTATTCTATCCATCACAAAAGCTACTCTTGCCATATAACCACTGTCTTCAAGTATTGCAATACATATAAACAATAATATGATGTTAGGAGTAAATATGAGCACCCCACCTACACCGCCTATTAGTCCATCAACTATAAATGATTGAAGCAGACCTTCAGGCATAGCATTTGATACAAGATTACCAAGTTTCCCAAAACCCATATCAATCCAATCCATTGGATATGCACCTACTGTAAATACAAATTGAAACATAAGCCACATAAGACCAAAAAAGATTGGTAGCCCGAGTATTCTGTTTGTCAGTACCTTATCAATTTTATCACTTATAGTTACCTTACCTGCCTCAACTTCTTCATAGGATTCCCGCAGGGCTCCATTTATAAAACCATACCTTGCGTCTGCTATAATAGTCTCGGGTGAATCTCTCAATATATTTTTTATATGCCATATAGAACCTTCCACTACTTTTTCAATTTTTTTATAATTTTCACCTGTCGATTTTTTAACAGCTTCTATTACTTCCTTATCTTGTTCTAATAGTTTTATAGCTAGCCATCTCGGATTCAACTTTTCTGTTACTGCACCTTCTTTTGCTAAAATTGCAGCAATTTTTTCCACCTCATTCTCAATCTCTTCTCCGTATCTAACAATTACTTTTTTCCCTTTTATTTTTTTCTCTGTAACATTTACTACAGCATCTAATAATTCATTCATCCCCTTATTTCGATGTCCAATAGTTTCTACAATTGACACACCCATAAGTTCGGAAAGAAGCTTTGTATCAATCTTTTTACCACTACTCTTGGCAATGTCTGCCATATTAAATGCAAAAACAAGCGGCGCCCCCAGCTCCATCAGTTGTGTTGCTAGATATAGATTTCTTTCCAGGTTAGATGAATCAATTATATCCACTACCACATCTGGCTTCTCATCTATAATAAAATTTCTTGCTACAACCTCATCCAATGAATAAGCAGTTAAGCTATATGTTCCTGGCAAATCAACAATATTTATCTTATAACCCTTATATTGCCTCTCACCCGTTTTTTTCTCTACAGTAACTCCAGGATAATTGCCAACATGCTGCCTTGCCCCAGTTAAATTATTAAAAACCGTGGTTTTACCGGAATTTGGGTTACCAGCAAGTGCAATTTTTATTTCCTTTCCCATTCCCTTACCTCCTTAGCTGTTATTTTTTCACCTAATACTGATCATATTACCTCAACCTCTATATTTTTAGCCTCTTCTTTTCTTACAGATAAATGATAACCCTTTATAACAATATCAATAGGGTCTCCCAGTGGTGCAACTTTAATTACTTCTACATCTGTACCTTTAACACAGCCCATATCAAGAAGTCTTCTATGAACTCCTCCTGAACCAGAAACTTTAATTATTTTGCATTTTGTTTTTGGCTTAACCTCGTTTAATTTCATATTTCCCATCCCCTTATTTTATAATTATAAATAATGCAGCATTTTATTGAGTTTACACTAAAACTACTCCCTTTCTTTGATAATTTTAGTTTAATAGACAAATATTAGATTTACCTAACTATAATAGTTATTGCTACTCCTGTCAAGTAAAAAATTAGATTTAATTTATAAGAATATATAACACTTTTGTGTTTTACTTTTTATATACTCTATAGGAGAGATTCAAATATTACTCTCGAGATCTTTTCAGGATCATGTCTAGCATAGTCTTTGTTGCTCATAACATCTTCCCTGATGATTTCAGTTTTGTTAATCAATCTGCTGCTATCATCAGTGACTGCAAAAGAATTTTTCCTTGTATGCTTCCTTATGAGATTTTCCGAAATTTTACCAGTATTTATGACAAGATAATCAATATTGCACCCTAAATATTTTTCTACTATGAATAGATGGTCGGAAACAGTAAAATTATCAGTTTCTCCGGGCTGGGTCATAATATTGCAGATATATATTTTTTTTGCTTCTGCTTCCTTAATTGCCCCAGTAACACCTTTTACAAGTAGATTGGGTATTATGCTGGAAAACAGGCTGCCGGGTCCCAGAATTATTAAATCCGCTTCTTTGCAGGCTTTAAGCACCCCTGAATGCGCGGGAGGATTACTAGGAACCAGGAATACCTCATCTATCGGGTGATGATAGGCAACAATTTTTGTCTGGCCGAGAATACGGTTGCCATCCTTAAATCTTGCTCCCAGGACAACATTTTCTAATGTAGAGGGCAAAACTTTTCCCTTGATTGTGAGGACGCGGCTGGTTTCTGATATGCCCCTGGCAAAGCTTCCGGTGATGGCTGTCATTGCCGCGATGTAGAGATTCCCGAACGAGTGGCCTGAGAGGTCTGATTTACCCCTGAATCTGTACTGGAAAAGCTCCGATATCAGTGAGTTTGATTCTGCCAGGGATACAATACAGTTTCTTATATCGCCGGGCGGTGGTATATTCAAATCTTTTCTTAAGCGGCCTGAACTGCCCCCGTCATCTGTAACAGTAACTATTGCCGTTAAATTATTTGTCCTGTGCTTCAGGCCTTCAAGAAGAGTGGAAAGGCCAGTGCCTCCGCCTATGCCTGCTATTCTTACATTTCTTTTCATGGTAGCTTTTTCTTTAAAAATATTTGGCTCAATTCAAGATTTTATGTTTTTATTTTAATATATAAAGTATAAAATATGCAATATATTAATTTTTTAAAAAGGGGGATTATGGAACTAATTATCAAGGAAAACTATGAGGACATGAGCAAAGCTGCAGCTGAGATTATTGCGGGATTGATAAAATCAAAACCGGACTGTGTGTTAGGTTTTGCGACAGGGGGGACACCGTTAGGAACATACAAAGAGCTTGCAAGAATGAATAAGGATGATGGGCTTGATTTTTCGGGTGTCAAAACTTTTAATCTTGATGAATATCTGGGAATCGGGATCGATCTTGAAAAACCATATGAGCAGGACCAGAGTTATGCGCGCTTTATGCATGAAGAATTATTTAAACATATAAATATTAATAAAGAAAATATTCATATCCCTGATGGGCTTACAAAAGATCCCGAGAAATTTTGTATCTGGTATGAAGAAGAAATAAAAAAAGCGGGAGGAATTGATTTGCAGCTTCTTGGGATAGGCGGAGACGGGCACTGGGCATTTAATGAACCCGGTTCATCGCTTGCATCAAGGACCAGGGTACAGGCTCTGACCAAACAAACTCTTGAAGATAATTATGAGAGTTTTTATAAGAAGGCCGGCGTAAAAAAAGAGGATATGCCCCATTTTGCAATCACTATGGGAATAGGAACAATACTTGAGTCAAGGCATGCACTTATGATTACAAACGGAGTGAAAAAAGCGAAAATAATTGCGAAGGCTCTTGAAGGATATATAACATACGAGGTCACCGCAACAGCTATCCAGATGCATCCTGGAAGAGTTACAGTTATACTGGATCAGGGAGCAGCATCAAAGCTAACCTGGACTGTTGGCAGTATATAAAAGATTAAAATCATAGGTAACAGCATAGGTAAAATAAAGTTTTTAAAAAATTTCTTCGGTTTCTTCTGTTGTGTAGAACAAGCTTTTATATTCGTCCTGCGAAATAGGGCCTATTCCATTTAAAAGGTAGGATTTAGCTTTTTCTCTTGCAATAATCGCAGTATTTTCCAGGCTTGCAAGCTTCTGTGGTATACTTTTTCCCAGAAGTATTTTATTTATATTTTCAAATAACCGCTTACTTCCAAAAAGCAGCTTTCCCTCACAGAGGATTTTTGAGGCTACCATAGATTTGAAACTGTCAAAATTTGACTGATTTTTTACCCTGCTCATATCTTTTATAATATAATCTATTTCTTCGCGGTAAGCCGGCATTTTTAGGAGATAGTATTTTTTATGATATATTGAACGGTCAAGTTCTTTGATTATGCCTTCGGATAAATCCTCTGTAACTACTATAATATCAAGGTCTGACCCCATGACCATCTCGCTGGTAGATGACTCAGGTCTGGGCTCGTTGTGCGCCATATCGTAGACTACATCTCCAGCAATTATAAAGACTGCCTTATTTACAATTTCTTCATGATTTTTTTGTGATTTAACAAGCTGAGCTATTATTTCTTTTGAAAGACTAAATTTTTCCCTGCTTATCTTCTCTATGCTCTTGGAAAGATCTTTTGCTTTTGACTTGATATTTTCAAAATCAGTACACAGGCCTATTATTGTATAAGTAAGGAATTCCCTAAGTATTGAAGGGGATAATCTTGCATAACCCCGTACACGCCTGTCAAGTCTTAAATACCTTCTTCCGACTATCTTTGTCAAGATTTTCCCTGATTTATTGCAGGCTCGCCAGGTTGAAAGTGCATCGCTTCTGCTTTTTTCAATAAGTTCCTTACCTGTTAAAGGACTGTTTTCCCTTAATAGGCTAATTATTTCGTGCATAGGCTATAAAATAAAATATAAAATTGATACAAAAAACTTGATATCAGAGTAAAAAAATAAATATATTTTAGAATCTTGAGTAACTATCTTCAGCCCAGTTTCTTCTTTATAACTTCAGCTATTGTCCCGGCAAACGCCTCCGTTTCTTTCTGGGTTGGGCCTTCAACCATTACCCGGCACACTGCCTGGGTGCCGGAATATCGCACGAGAACACGACCCTTGTTCCCAAGTGCCTTTTCCACTTCTTTTATTGCATCCATTATTTCGCGCTGCTCCCCGAGAGGTGGCTTGCTTTTAACATATACATTTACTGTTATCTGTGGAAAGACTTTCATTACTTTCGCAAGCTCTGAAATCGGCTTGTTTTTCTTTTTTATAACTGCAAGAAGCTGCAGCGCGGACAGTATGCCGTCGCCGGCCGTATGATGGTCTAAAAATATTATATGCCCTGAGTCTTCACCGCCTATTACTGCATCTTTTTTCTGCATTTCTTCGAGCACATATCTGTCTCCGACCTTGGATTTTACCTGTTCTACGCCCATTTTTTCCAGGGCAATAGAAAGGCCCATATTGCTCATAACTGTAGTGACAAGGATATTATTTTTCAGCATGCCTTCTGTCTTCAGGTCTTTTGTGCAAATTGCCATTACCTGGTCTCCGCTTACAATGCTTCCTTTTTCATCAACAACAATCAATCTATCGCCGTCGCCGTCAAAAGCAAGGCCGATGTCAGCATTGAATTCCAACACTTTTTTGGCAAGTCCTTCAGTGTGAAGGGCACCGCAGTTTAAATTGATGTTCATACCGTCCGGGCTCGTATTAAGGGCTACCAGATCTGCCCGCATCTCCTTAAATAATAAAGGCGCAACTTTGTAAGTGGCGCCATTTGCACAATCAATAACTATTTTCATTCCTTCAAGACTCAGGTTTTTGGGAAATGTCTGTTTTAAAAATACTATATAACGGCCAAGAGCATCAGTCTCCCGGTAAGCTTTTCCAAGATCGGCGGGTGCGGAAAGCTTGTCAGAAATCTTTTTTGAAAATATAAGTTCTTCAATATCAATCTCCTGTTCATCTGTCAGCTTAAAACCTGTTTTTGAAAATATCTTGATGCCATTGTCTTCGAACGGGTTATGGGAAGCAGAAATAACGATTCCCGCATCCGCGTCCAGATTCGTTGTCATAAATGCAATGCCGGGGGTCGGGAATGGTCCTATAGTTATTGCATCAGCACCCATTGAAGTTATACCAGCGACCAGCGCGCTTTCAAGCATATACCCTGAAAGCCGGGTATCTTTACCTATAACAATTCTAGGCTGGTGTCCTTTTTTTTGTAATATATATGATACTGCCTGGCCTATTTGCATTGCCATTTCAGGAGTCATCGGATATTCGTTTGCTATTCCTCTTACTCCATCTGTTTCAAATAATTTTCTCATGTTT
>JADHVM010000003.1 GCA_016783985.1 Actinomycetota bacterium | reverse complement strand
GTATTTTCCAGCTCCTTTTGGATACTCAGCATAATAAGTAAGTGACGCAGGAGTAAATGTCTTATCAACTCCATTTTCAATAATCCAATCAGTCAGATCTACATAATGTCCATTTACTGCCATATTCCCAATATCCTGGCTGTCACCAACTATAATATCCCATGCATCGCTACGAGCAATCATCTCTGTATTGTACTTTTGTACAAAAGTTTCCCAGGGAGTTTGCTCAACTATTACCTTTATACCTGTTTCAGCTGTAAAACCTTCAGAAAGCTTCTCCAGGTAATCTGCTGGTGCCCATTGAGCCCAATGAATTGTGATAAACTGCTCACCTGCTGGTTCCTCTACAACTTCCTCAGCTGCTTCTTCTACTTCCTCTACTGCTTCTTCAACTGCTTCAACTGCTTCTTCAACTGCTTCTTCAACTGCACCCTTGCAACCAATTCCCATAAAAATCAGAGAAAAAGTTAAAACAACTGTAAATAATGAAATCAATAACTTTTTCATTTGAATCTCCTTTTTTTAAAATTGATAATAATTACAGTTAAATACCTGCGAGATTTGCTTATACATTATTTTTTCTTGTTTATTTTTTGAAAACAAATCTCATTTTTTGTTTTTTGCTTCACCTCCTTAATATTTTTTTAAATTATCAACATTATATTAATAATAAAACCACCTCCCCCTAAATTACTTTTATAATAATTTTTATTTTCAAAATTTAAATCTTTAAAACTTCTTTATTCAAAATATTTATATAAAACATAAGATGCTGCACCTAGTGCACATACATTATCACCAAGTTCAGAATATTTAATATCAGTTTCTTTTTTTATTCTCTGTAAAGATATTTTATTAATCTTTTCTTTAAGATTATCCAAAAAGTATTTCCCTGCTTTTGTAAATATACCCTGAATTATTACTATTTGAGGATCATTTGTTAGGATTATATTAGATATACCAATAGCAAACCAGTTGACAACATCATCAATAAGTTCTGTTGCAAGTTTATCTTTTTTCTTTAATGCACTGAAAATGTCATACATGTTTATTTCATCAATGGTTTTTCCATTAAATATTAATGACTCTGGATAATCATTAAATTTTTCTTTAGCTATTCTTAGTATCCTCCTAGTAGATACCATGACTTCAAAACATCCTTTCCCGCCACATACACATATTTCTTTATCAATGGGATTTATTACCATATGTCCAATTTCTCCAATTATATAATGTTTCCCTCTTTTTATCTTATTTTCTGCTATTACTCCTGCTGCCAATCCCTTGCCTGCTTGTATTGCAATAATATTCTCTTCCTTTTTTGCTGAACCAAAAGTTTTTTCTGCAAAAGCTTGAAATCTTACACCATTATCAATAAATACAGCAGTCTTATCTGGTAATTGCTCTGATATTTTTTTCTTAAGTTCGATATTTTCCCCCCAGGACGGAAAATGCGGAGAAAAAATAACAATACCATTATCAGAATTAGTTATTCCGTAAGTCCCAACTGCTACTCCTATAATTTTTTTTCCATTATTATTTACAAGATGTTTATAGGAGTCATTTATTTTTTTTAAAACACTACCGAATTTTTCATCAGTTTTTAAATCTACTGAAATCTTTTCTAATATTTTACCCTTCAAGTCAGTAATAATTGATATTAATTTATTTGCTAGAATTGCCATTCCAATGGCGTATCCTGCACTAGAATTTATTTTAAAAATGTTTGGTTTTTTACCTCCTTCTACTGTTGAGCTCCCTTTACCTGTAATTACTACAAGTCCTTTTTTAATATAGTAATTCATTATATTCATTAGTGTCGGCTTGCTTAGATTAACTTTTTTAGAAAGCTCTGATATTGATACTTCCCCTGAATTACGAAGAATATTTAATATTACTTTTCTGTTTGTTCTTTTTAAGGCTTTTTGTTTTCCAATAGTATGCATTATTTTAAAAATTTTTAAAAAATTTTTAAAAATTGGGAATATTTATTAAACTTCATAATAAAACAATAAAATTAGTACGTCAAGGCCTTTTTGTAACTAGCTTACAAAACTAAATTTTTTAATCAATAAATTAAAATTCTTCTATCTCTACAGTAAATTAAATTTTATATTCTTAAGTTATTAATTCTAGTGGATTAGCTTTTTTCCCATCCTCAGTAACTATTTCTTCAATCTTTAAATAATTTCTAGGAGTTACGAAAAATATATTACCATTCGATTTATATGGTCTTCCTAAAATAAACTTTCTTGTTTTTATATGTTCCTTAATTATTGAACAGTCCTTTATAAAATATTTTTTTCCACCTAAAATAATGTAAAATTTTCCAGGCATCATCTTTACTCTACCATATAACACTACAGCAGGTTGCCTGAAATCTAATTCAAAATCTTTTTCGGTAATCTCATAATTATAAAAATATTTTGTCATATCTTGTGGTTTCCCAGGAAATGGTTTTTTTTCTAAATCTTCCAGGAGCTGTTTTATTAAAGGTTCACTTGAGTCCCATATTCTATCATACAGGCTCGCAATAGTATCACCTTCAAACACAGGAACTTTAGATTGATAAATAATATCTCCTGTATCAAGACCTTCATTCATAAAATGTACTACCATACCTGACTCTTTATCACCATACCATATGGTAAAAAAACCTGGATGCATCCCAGCATGTCTTGGCAATAATGAACTATGAAAATTAATTACACCAAGTGGGGGTATTTCAAGTATATCCCTTGGTAAAAAAAACTGAAAACCACATACTATAAAAACATCTGCATTAAAATTTTTCAATATATTTATAAAATCAGGATCTTTAACATTCTCAGGACAATGTATTGGAATATTTAATCTTGATGAGACTTGAGATATATTTTCATATGGATCTTCTTTTGTAACAGTTGTTGAAATATTTTCTACAGGAGCTTCTATAAATCCAATTATATTTGCATTATACTTTAAGAATATCTGTAAATGACGGCTTGTTAATTCCCAAACTCTTGTACCAAAAAATAAGATTTTTGTTTTATACATTTACCACCTGTTACCACCTGTATATAATAAAATATTATGACTCACTAATCATATCTATTAAGCTCTCTGCTACTTTTGTTGCAAAAATAGGATCATTTATATCAAGATCTAAAACATTAACAGGGATGTCTTCTCTTAATTCTTTTTTTAGTGTTTCAACGTAAATATTATTAGCCTCAGGATCGTAAAAAGGTTGTCCTTTTATAGAATAAGAGCAGAAACCCTTCATTGGTATAAACCACTTTACAGGACCTTTTGAAGGATTAACTCTTTTTGCCTGTTCTATGGCAAGAGCTTTAAATTCTTCAGCATTATTTTGGACATTTGTAAACATAGGGTTATGTCTTACATACCTGCGATTTTTTAGTCTTTGAGGAATTGACTCGTGCGGGCTGAAAGTGTTACAAGAAATTCCACCCGGACATATCACTTGAGGAATTCCCATCTTCGCTGCATTAGTCATCCTTTCTGGTTTTGATGCTAATATTCCTCCACACATTTCCTGAATAACTTCAATAGTAGCAAAATCTAACACTGCATTAATCTGTCCCTCTTTTATAATAGATTCCATGGCCATTCCACCCGTTCCTACTGCATGAAACACTACAGTTTCAAATCCTGATTTTTCTAAAACTTCCTTCGCCTTAACAGTTCCTGGAGTTGTAATTCCAACATTAGTTATAGCAATTAGTGAACCCCCACCTATATCTTCCATTGCACTTATTTTAACCATTCCACAAATAGCTCCAGCAGCTTCTCTTAATATTTTTCTTGTTATTCTGTTTAACCCCAATATATCAGCAACTGAATTTATCATTGTTATATCTTTAATACCAACAAAATTTAATGTATTTCCGGAAGCTATAGTTGAGACCATAACTTTAGGAAATCCTACTGGCAGTGCTCTCATTGAATTTGTAGCCATGGTCGTTCCCTGAGTACCTCCACAAGATATAATTCCATCTATCCTTCCATCAGATGCAAGTTTGGTCACTATTTTTTTGGCACCTTCCGACATAATAGAAGTAAATTCCTCTCTTGTTGAATTATTTTTTATTAATTTATCAAAGTTTTTCCCAGCAGTGCCAGCTACCTCTTTTTTTGTAATATCTGGTTTTAATAAAGCCTCACCAATAATACCGATATCTATTACTAATGCTTCTAATCCTTCTTTTTCAATATATCTTTTTATAAAAGCATATTCCTGACCTTTTGTATCCATACAGCCAAGTATAGCTATTGTTTTTTTCATTGAACTCCTCCATAATATTATTTTAAATTAATATCTTAAAATACAATCCTTTATAAATAAGTTTATCTCGCTTAATTTCTAATCTATTTACTGAATTTTAATCTAGCAAATTTCCCAGCAATATCAAGAATTGCATTTTCAATCGGTATTCTTTCGGTAGCAGATCCTGTCCATACACCATGTGTAGAAGTATTATCAAGTATGTATTGGCCATCATCTGGAGTAACAAGAGATGCACCATGGGCCATTAGAATTAAATCAGATTTAATTTCTTTTACAGCTTTAAATGACTCTTCAGTTCTTCTTGCAGTATCTTCAATTGTATATGGTGTGTCAAAACCTATTAATCCTCCTTTTGTAGTTCCAGCATGAAAACAAAAAATAACAGGTTTAGATTCTTTAACAATTTTTATACTGTCTTCCAAATTATATGGCATTGTAACTGTTACCATTCCCATTTCTTTTGCAAGTTTTAACATTTCAATTTCATTTTCCAGAGTGATACCGCTTTGAGTTAAAACCTGGTATATGTGACTATCTTTGTCATAATCTCCTATCGAAGGAATATTACATACAGACATAACACCAATAGACTTAAGTTTCTCAATAATTATTGTCATATCACGCAAGGGATCATTTGCATTAACACAAGCACAAATAAAAGCATCACCTTTTATCGCAGTAATAATATCGTGCTCAGTTGATTCAAGTAATTGTTTGTTAGCATCCAGAATTGGCCATAACATAGACATTGAACCCATTCCATTGCTCCTAAGTCTTCCTCCATGAAAAGTATTAATACAATCAACTCCTGCTTTTTCAAGTAATTTTGCAACAAGTCCTGTTCCACAACTTGCAAAAAACAATGGTTTCTTTTTATTTATCTTATTCCATAGCCTTTCAAGAATTTCTTCTTTGGTATTCCTTTTTACGATCATTTTTCCTCCTGTAGTTATTTTTTTGTATTAAATAGATATATTACTTCTTATCACATTTTACAATAATTTTAATTATAATAATTCATTAAATTGTCAATCTCACTATTTTTTAATATTCTAAAATTACCTTCTTTTAATTTTCCCAACCTGTAATTACCAATTTGTACTCTTTTAAGGTCAATAACTTTATATCTTAATATTTGAAATAATTTTCTTATAATCCTTTTTCTGCCCTCAATAATATTAATCATAATAAGTGATTGGCCATCTCTTCTTTTTAAAACTTTAACCTTAACAGGCACAACTCTCCTGCCATCTACAATAACTCCCTTTACTATTTTGGCCAAATCATTATCTGAGATATCTTTATTTATTAATACCTCATAGATTTTTTGTACTTGAAATTTTGGATGAGTTATTTTATATGCAAAATCTCCATCATTTGCAATAAATAATAGTCCTCTAGAATTATAATCAAGTCTGCCCACCGGATACATACGGCTGTCAAAATCTTTTACTAAATCTAAAACTGTTTTCCTTCCAAATTTATCTTTAACTGTTGAAAGGTAACCTGTTGGTTTGTTTAAGGCTATAACAATCTTTTTTTCAGGATTTAATATAATTCCATCATAATCAACTCTATCATTTTTATTTACCTTAAATGAAAGATCTGTAATCTTTATATCATTAACTCTTATTTTCCCTGATTGTATAATTTTTTCCCATTTTCTTCTTGAAAACAAGCCGCACATGGCAAGATATTTTGCTAATCTAACTTCCTCCATTTTCTTTAAAATCCTCTAATGGTGGTAAATTTTTTAATCTATCTATTCCAAGAAGCTCTAGAAATTTGTCAGTTGTCCTATATATGATAGGATTCCCGGGTTCTTTTAATTTTCCAACTTCTTTTATTAATCCCTTACTAACAAGAGTTAAAATTACACTTTCAGTTCTCACTCCTCTTATTTCAGCAATTTGAGTTCTTGTTACTGGCTGTTTGTAAGCTACAATAGCCAGAGTCTCGATAGCTGCTTGAGATAGATGGGTTCTAATATTGGATTTAACAAACTTTTTTAATATATCTCTAATTACAGGATTTGAATAAAATCTAAAGCCTCTAGCTACTCTCTTTAAAATAAATCCCCTGTTTTGTTCAATATATTCGTTTTCTAATAACTTAATAATTTTATTAATTTTATTTTCAGAAACTTTTAATGTATAAGAAATATCTGCAAGTTTTACAGGACTTTCAGATATAAAAAGTATACCCTCTATACAAGTTCTTAACCAATTATCGTCCTTGTAAAAATCAACATCGCCATTGTTATTCATTTTACTTTTATCAGTAGAATTATTCAACTTAATTACCAACCCTTCTTTAATTACCTGCCTTTTTTATCAAAATATTCCCAAAACTTTCAAATTGTAAAATATCAATAATTTCTTTTTTATATAATTCTAATATTGAAAGAAAACATATAATTTTATCAATTAATTTAGTATAATTTCCTGTTATATCTTTAAACATAATATCATCTTTTTCTTCTAGTATTTTTTTTATTCTTTCCATTTCTTCAAATATAGTTACGCTTAAACTTTCATTATAAATACTACTTAGATCTATTCTATCTTCTTTATGTTGTAGTAGTTTCGATGCAAGAGAATTTATTTCTTTCACGTTAATGATGTTTAAAAAATCAGGAATAGCATCTAAAAATTCTTTCTCTATTGGGGCTTCTCTCAAATAATATAAATTCTCTTCTTCGTATAATTTAATGAGATAATTAGATATTTTTATAAAAACCTTATATTCAGCTTCTCTTTTTTTTAATATATCTTCATCAATTTCCTCACCTTCATCTATTGTTTCACTTTTAGAAGGAATTAAAGATTTAGATTTAATTTCAAGTAAAATTGAGGCCGTATATAAGAAACCTGATAAGGTATCAAGTATAATATCTTTATTTTTTTTTATATAATTTACAAAATCTATTATTATGGAGCTTAATTTAATCCCATATATATCAAATTTTTTCTTTTTAATAAGCTCTAAAAGTAAATTTATAGGACCTTCAAATTTTTCAAGCTTAATTAAGTAACTTTGTTCTACAGTTAATTCTTTCAATTTAATCTATACCCATTTTTTTTCTAACAGATGCTATAGTTTTTATTGATATTTCTCTTACACCGTTTTTACCATCTTCCAAAATTTTATATATATAATCTATGTCTCCTTCCAGTTCCTTTCTTCTGGCTTGGAATTTTTCTAAATAATTATATATAATATCAACCAATTCATCTTTACATAGCGTGCAGCCTATTTCCCCAGCCTTGCATCTCTCTTCAATTTTATTAATTCTTTTCTCTAGATATAATTGGTAAAAATTAAATACATTACAGACATCAGGGTGTCCCGGATCAGAAGGATGTATTCTTTGAGGATCAGTAATCATTCTTCTTACTTTTTTCTTTATAACATCAAAACCATCTGATAAAAATATTGCGTTATCATAACTTTTAGACATCTTCCTGCCATCTATGCCAGGAACTCTTGTAGCCTTTGACAGCATTTCTTTCGGCTCGGTAAAAAATTTACCATACAGATTATTAAATCTTCTTGCAATTTCTCGGGTTATTTCAAGATGAGGCAGCTGATCTTCTCCTACAGGAATTATATCTGCATTTACAATTAAAATATCTGAAGCCATTAAAACAGGGTAAGAAAGGAATCCTAATGTTGATAAATCTTTAGCTTTTAATTCTTTTAATTGTTCTTTGTAAGTTGGACATCTTTCCAGCCATGAAATTGGTGTAATCATTGAAAAATATAGTGTTAATTCAGATATCTCAGGAATATCTGATTGCCTGTATATATAGGTCAATTCAGGGTCTATCCCGAGTGAGATTAAATCTATCACGCAATCAATTAAATTAGATTTTATTTTTTTTGGATTTTGATATTCTGTTGATAAAGCATGCCAATCAACAAGAAAAAAGAAATTTTCATACTCTGCTTGATACTTAACCATGTTTCCAATATTTCCATGAAGATGTCCAAGATGCAATCTTCCTGTTGGTCTGAAACCGGTTAGCATTTTCTTTTTCATAATTTTAATTCTCCTAATTCTTTATAATTTTCATACAATTAGATATTGCCACCAGGTAAAAATGTTGTAAAGAAATAAAATTATTGGTGAAACAATTGTCCAGAATATTCTACCACCTAAGAACAATATAATAAAAATGAAAATAAACCCAAATCTACCAAAACTTAAATATTTATTCATTGCTTCAGTTGGTAGAAATGAAGCTAAAATTTTAGAACCATCAAGTGGAGGTATAGGAATAAAATTAAAAATTGCCAGGAATATATTTATATATATCGCAGAATTAAACATCTGATTAATTAAAAAAACAAACTGTGAACCCGCACTTTCAGATAATAAACTAATAGAAAAATTTGATATTTTTAAAATATAAATAAAAAGCCCGTACAATAATCCAATAACAAAAGCAATGATTAAATTCATTACTGGTCCTGCCAGAGAAGTATACCTGATTCCTTTGCGGTAATTTCTAAAATAATTTGGGTTTATAGGAACTGGTTTTGCATATCCAAAAATAATTTTTGATCCAAAAAGAATTAGTACAATTGGCAACAATATGCTCCCAAAAATATCTATATGAGCTATAGGGTTAAGTGTTAATCTTCCCATATTTTTAGCTGTAGGATCTCCACTTTTGTATGCTATAAATCCATGCGCATATTCATGAAAAACAACACCAATTATAAGCCCCGGCGCCCAGGTAATTAATTGCTTTAAGAAATCAATTATTGATTGTCCAAGATTACTTAACATATAGCTATGATTCTCCTTTCATTGACAATATACCATATCAAAATCTATTAAATTTGCAAACATTATTCAAAGAGTTAGAAATAATTAAGATATTTAACTCGAGTTCTTTTCTCTGGGATGATATTTAAAATAAATATCCTTTATATATTTTCTATTTAAATTTGTATAAATTTCTGTTGTAGAAATATCACTATGCCCAAGTAGTTCCTGGACCACTCTTAGATCTGCACCTCTCTCTATCATATGCGTAGCAAAGCTATGGCGGAATATATGTGGATATAAATTCTTGCCAAGATTTATTTTTTTATCATACTTTTTTAGTATTTTCCAGAAACCTTGTCTTGTTAATTTTTTACCATTTTTATTTAAAAAAACATAATCTGATTTAATCTCTTTCTCAATATTAAATCTTGCTATGTTTAGATATTTTTTTAAAAATAATTTAGAAGTTTCTCCTACTGGAGTGATCCTTTCCTTTTCCCCTTTTCCAATAAATCGAATCAGTCCTTCATCAAAATCAATGTTACTAATCTTCAAATTTACTATCTCGCTTACTCTAAGCCCGCTTGAATAAAGAAGTTCAAACATCGCTCTATCCCTTATCTCTAATTTTGTTGAATAAGGAATTCTATTAAGAAATCTATTTACTTCATTTTCACTTAAAACTTCTAATATTTTTTTTGGCTTTTTTGGATTTTTTATTTGTATAAAAGGATTTTTTTTTACTATTTTCTCCCTTACAAGAAATTTATAAAAATTTCTACTAGAGGATAGCATCCTTGAGATTGAGCTTCCACAATAATTTTCATTTAAATATTCCAAGAAGGATAATATTTGATCATAAGATACATCTAAATAATTATCTACTTTTTGAAGAGATAGGAAAAGTTTATACTTGTTCAGGTCCCTTTTGTAAGAGAAAATTGTATTAGAGGCAAGTTGTCTTTCAAATCTTATATAATCAATAAAATTTTTTATATTCCTTTCAATACTTAGATTTTCAAAATTTACTTTATTGACCATCAGCTTTAAATTCTCTATTTAAATAATCACTGGCCATTAAAATACCTATAATTGTTTTTGCATCTTTAATTTCGCCACTTTCTACAAGCCTTATACAATCATCAACTTTTACAGTGATTATATGTAAAAATTCATCATCATCTAAATCATTCTCTATATTTTTAAAATCTATGGCAATGTATAAGTGCAGTATTTCGTTACAGAAACCAGGTGTAGTGTAAAAAGAAGACAAACGAATAAGCTTTCCCCCGATTACTCCAACTTCCTCTCTTAATTCTCTTCTCGCACATTCCATGGGAGATTCATTCTTGGATAACTTTCCAGCTGGAATTTCAATTATTACATCACCAACCGGGTATCTGTATTGTTTTACTAATATAATATCTCCATTTTTATTAACAGGAACAATTCCTACTGCTCCAGGATGTGTTACTTTCTCCCTCGTAGTTATTTTATTATTAGGAAGTCTTACCTTGTCAAAATAGAGTCCAACTATTTCACCATTAAAAATTTTCTTTGATTCTATCTTTTTTTCAAATAATTTCTCGTCCATAATTTATAGCAGTATCCCTCTCTTTAAAAATATTTTTTAAAATTTATAACTGCAAATCTCCAATATTAAAGCAACTAATTTCTCAACCTGATTAATTTCTACATACTCTTTATTTGTATGAACTTTTTCCATACCTGCTGATAGATTTACTGCTATTTTACCTTTTGAATTAAAAATATTAATGTCACTGCCGCCACCCGAGGATTTTATTTCAGGCTTTATTCCCAGCCTTTCAATAGCTTTCTTTGCTATTACCATAGGAACCTCATCAACTGATATTTCAAAACCATCAAATTCCCTTATAATTTCATATTCAAGCCTGGCATTATATTTTTCAGCACCTTTTTTAAACCCGCTTATAATTAAATCGGTAATCTTTTTAAGCTTTGAAAGCTCCAAACTCCTTGCTTCAGCCTCAATCTTTGTGCTCTCAGGAACTATATTCCTTCCATCACCTCCATTTATTTTTCCAATATTACAGGTTGTTTCGTTATCTATTCTTCCTAATTTTATATTATTAATAGCAGATGACGCTGCCTTTATTGAACTTATACCCTTCTCAGGCTCTATACCAGCATGTGCTGCTTTTCCAATAAATTCTGCATTTATAGAATTATGATACGGTGCATTATTATAAATAATACCTATATCGCCTTCAGCATCAAAAACAAAACCATAATCAGCTTTAACCTTTTCTAAATCCAGATGTTTTGCCCCCAGAACCCCAATTTCTTCAGAAATTGTAAATAGAATATATATATCGCCAGTAGGTATCTTCTTTTCTTTAATTATGTGCAATGCTTCCATGATGGCAGCAATAGCTATTTTGTCATCTCCTCCAAGTATGCACTTATTATTTTTATTAACTATCTTCCCATCTACAATAATAGGATTTACATCACCATTTAATTTTACTGTATCCATATGAGCTCCTAAAAAAACAGATTTGTACTTAGACGGTTGTGATTCAATTGATTTGTATACAGCAATTATATTTCCAGCATTGCTGCCAAATTTTTTCCCACAGCTATCTTTATAAACTTCAAGTCCAAACTCTCTTATCTTTTTCTCTACGTAATCTACTATTTGTTTTTCATTTTTTGACGGGCTTTTTATCTTTAGAAGCTCAATTAATGTTTTTAGTAATCTTTTTTTATTTACATATTTTAAATAAATACTTTTTCCATTCATTATTAATCCTAATTTTTATATTTTTTTCTTTACAAATTACTTAATTTCTTTTTTTATTCTAAAAAAAATTATAACAGAAATTCCTATAATACATAAAATTATTGATATTATAAATGCAGTTATTACAATCTTAATGAAAAAGTCATAGAAGAAACCGAAAGGAAAAATTGTAATAATCAGCGAATTCCATATAAAAGTATAATTACCCTGCGGAAAAAATATTTGATGAAAATTTTCAAATAAGTCTGGAAAATTATTGCCTAAGAAATATAAAATTATCAACATAATTATTACTGAAGCTGAAGAAACTGTAAAAATTAAACCAATATTTTTAATAAATTTAAGAATATTTTTTTCTATAAGTAATATTGTCAGAATAACTATTAAAAATATACTAAGATAATAAAGGATAAAAATTTTATTCAACAGTATTCTTACATCCTCTAAGTGGCTTATTTCATTATCAGTAAAATAATTAATATTACTTTTCAGTTCAAACTTTTTAAACTCAGTCCCGTATTTAAAAAAATCAAAAACACTCTCAGTAATAATTAAAACATCTATATTATCCAGGACTTTATATACTCCATTTTTTTCATATAAGTTATTATAATGATCAAAGTTAAAAATATAATAAGATAGTGGTGAAAATAGTATTATAATTATTAGAAGTATAGAATTTATTATAACTATTGCTTTTTTTAACTTCATTTAACAGACTGTGACCTTCTTATTGCAGCATGAATAAAATCATTAAATAATGGATGCGGTCTGTCAGGCCTTGACTTAAATTCAGGGTGAAATTGTACTGCTACAAACCATGGGTGATTTTCTATTTCTATAATCTCGGCTAATTTTTTTTCGGGATATAAACCAGTAATTTTAAGTCCAGCATCTTCCATTATTTGCTTATATTTATTATTAAACTCATATCTATGCCTGTGTCTTTCATAAACCATATTCTTTCTATAAGCTTTATAAGCAAGAGAGCCTTTCTTCAATCTACAGGGATAGCTGCCAAGTCTCATTGTCCCGCCTTTTTCATTAATACCCTTCTGTTCTATCATTAGACCTATTACTGGGTTTTTAGTATTAGAATTAAATTCAGAGCTATTTGCATCTTTTAACCCAAGAACATTAATAGCAAATTCTATTACAGCACACTGCATGCCCAAGCATATTCCAAGATAAGGGACCTTATTTTCCCTTGCATATCTAACAGCATTAACCTTACCATCAATTCCCCTTACGCCAAATCCTCCTGGTACTAAAATGCCATCTACATCCATTAATATATTTTCATAATTATCTGAATTTAAAACTTCAGAATTTACCCATTTAATCTCAACACTCTTCTTGAAAAAATATCCACCATGATTTAAAGCTTCTATTATGCTCTTATATGCATCCTTTAAATTAATATATTTACCAATAATACCTATCCTTACTTTGCCTTCCAAATTATTAATTACTTCTACCAGTTTATTCCAATTTTCCATATTTGAAGGCTTATACTTTAAATTTAATTTATACATAGCAATAGAATCCAGTCCTTCTTTCTGAAGCATTTTAGGTACTTCGTAAATATGTTTTACATCTATAGCATCAATAATAGCTTCTTTCTCAACATCACAAAATAAGCTTATTTTATCTTTTGATTCATCTGTTAGTTTTATTTCACTTCTACAAATAATAATATCCGGTTGTATTCCAATACTCCTTAGTTCCTTTACACTATGCTGTGTGGGTTTTGTCTTTAATTCTTCAGAAGTCTTTAAAAATGGAATGTACGTAACATGTACATATAAGACATTTTCTTTTCCAATATCCTTTTTAAATTGGCGTATTGCTTCCAGAAATGGAAGGCTTTCAATATCTCCAACTGTTCCTCCTATTTCTGTAATAACAATGTCTACTTTTTTATTTTCTAAAGTCTTTTCAATACTCTTCTTTATTTCATCTGTTACATGAGGGATAACCTGAACTGTTGAACCAAGATATTCGCCTTTTCTTTCATTATCAATAACATTTTTATATATCTTTCCACTGGTAAAATTATTATACTTCGATAAATTCTCATCTATAAACCTCTCATAATGTCCAAGATCTAAGTCTGTTTCGCCGCCATCTTCAGTTACAAAAACTTCACCATGCTGGAAAGGATTCATGGTTCCAGGATCAATATTAATATAAGGATCAAGCTTTTGAATAATTACACTGTAACCTCTTGATTTTAATAGTCTCCCTAATGAAGATGCACATATCCCTTTGCCCAATGAAGATAATACACCACCAGTAACAAAGATGAATTTAGTTTCCTTAGTTTCCAATCTTTATCTGTTCCCCTATTAATTCTTTCTTTATTCTATTGGATTTTTCCAACAGTTCTTCTGCATGTAAAATAGAAATATCACTTTCTTCAGAACCACTTAACATTCTTGATATTTCTTTAATTTTACCATTATCATCTAATTTATTTATTTTTATTTTGGTTCTATTTTTTTCTATAAATTTGTCTATAAAATAATGTGCATTTGAAAAAGATGCAATTTGCGGAAGGTGAGTAATACATATAACCTGACAATTTTTTGATATTTTGTATAATTTTTTACCAATTACTACTGAAGTTTCACCTCCAATACCTGCATCTATTTCATCAAAAATCATTGTAGTTATATTATCTACTGAACTTATAATTGATTTTAGGGCTAACATTATACGAGAAATTTCACCACCTGAAATAATTTTCCTTAATGGTTTCATGCTTTCACCAAGATTTAGTGAAATTAAAAATTCTATATCATCAATACCATTATTTACAAGTTTAACTTTTTCTGAATTTATCGTTACACCATTATCTCCCTTTATGTAATTACTTAATGCTTTAAAAATAACAGATTTAAAATTCAAATCTAAAAGCTCACGACTTATGTCTTCCTCCAGACTAGCTGTCACTTTTTTCCTAAATTCAGAGAGATTAACTGCATTTTCAATCACAATATCCTTACCCTTATCAAATTCAACCTGTTTTTTTTCAATTTCTTTTTCAATACTCTCAAAATTATTAATTTCTTCTCTTAACTTTTCACACAATTTTTTTATTGATAAAAAATCTATATTATATTTTTTCTTAATCTCATTTATTTTATATAATCTCTCATGTATATAATCTATTCTGTCAGAGCTATATTCTAAATCTTCAATATAAGTTTTTAAAAAATGGCTTATTTCATCAACAAGAACAACAACAGATGAAATTTCTTCTATGTATTTCTTAAATTTTGTATCAATTTTTGATAAATCTATAAAATTTTTCTCAATTACTGCAGCATTGTCTTCGAAAGAAGTTATGTCATCCCCGGCACCTTTAATTATATTTATACACTCTGAAGATAGATTATAAATTTTTTCATAATTTTTCAGTACTCTTAACTCATTTTCTAAATCAATCTCTTCATTCTCACCTAAATTTAATTTCTCTATTTCGTCTAACCTGTATTTTAAATCAAATAACCTTTCATCCTTTTCATTTTTAAGGTTTATTAACTTTTCCAGTTCCTCTTTTATATTAATATAGTTCTTTAAACTATCTTTGTAATTTTTCTTAATATTTTCTAAATCACCTTTACCAAATTTATCTACAACTTCTATATGGGTACTTGATTCCAGTAAATACTGGTGATCATGCTGCCCGTGTATATCAATAAAATACCCCCCTAATTTTTTCAAAGTACTTACCTGTGTAAAAACACCATTAATAAACGACCTATTTCTTCCTACTCTATTTACCTCTCTGCTTATTACAATATCTTCGCCTTTATCATCTGGTTCAATTAATTTTTCTTTTATTAAAAAATTTAAAGCTTCTTTATTCTTGCTAAAATTGAAATACCCCTGTACTATTAATTTTTCTTCATTTTCCCTTATTAATGTACTTTCTGCACGCTCTCCTATTAAAAGATTGATAGCTTCAATAATTAGAGTTTTCCCTGCACCAGTTTCGCCAGTTAAAATATTTAAACCTTTTTCGAACTTCACTACTGCATCATCTATTATGGCAAAATTTTTAACCTGTAGTTCTTTTAACATAATTTATAGATCTTAGATAAGCTTAATGATATATATTATATATATAATTATTATCTTTATAATAATTTATCTTTAAAGATTTTAAAAAATATATCTTTGTCAAAAGTTATTAATTTCAATTTCAAATTTGATTTTTTTATTTTAAAAATATCCTCTGGTTGTATATCAACATTCTTTCTCACTCCATCAACATTTAAACTGGCATTTTTATTTCTTGCCTTTATTCTAACTTTTAATTCATTTTTTGGACTTATAACAATACTTCTGCTGCATAATGTATGAGCACATATAGGAGTTACAATCATTACTTCATTTTTTGGTTCAACTACAGGACCGCCTGCAGATAGAGAATATGCTGTGGAGCCAGTTGGTGTTGAAATTATTACACCATCAGCCCTGAAATTCATTACAGAAAAATCATTTATTATTACTTCAACTGTTATTAATTTTGCAAACATAGTCCTATTAATAGTAAACTCATTTAAGGCAATATATGGATTATTAGCATCACTTATTATTTTTTCATTTCTATATATCACTGCTTCTATCAACATTCTATCTTCTATTTTATAAGTTTCTTCTAAAACATACTCTAAAGCTTTATACATATTTTCTATACTAACTTCAGCCAGAAATCCTAAATTGCCAACATTAATACCCATTATTGGAATTTCCCTTTTAAATGAATATTTAGAAGCCCTGAGGAAGGTGCCATCTCCCCCAACTGATATTAATGAATCTACCTGCGAAGTAAAATCTTTCTCTAAATGTGCTGGAAGCTTGTATATGCCTGGCATTTTATCGCCATCAAGTAAAAAAACATTAATTTTTTTTCCAATTAAGAAATCATAAATTTCCTTTGCAATGCTTAATGCTCTTTTGTTTTTATTATTGGAAATTATACCTATATTTTTCATTTCATGTATTATTTATTGATTTAAAAAAAATATGAGACTCATCTACAACTTCTTCAACTATTTTATCATAATTTTTAATTGTTTTTTTCTTTTTTATAGATTTTTTCAAATAAATCCAGTATTCAATATTTCCTTTTGTTCCCTTTAACTTTGAATAAGTTAGTTTTTTTATTTTGACTGGCTGTTTTCTAATAAAACCTATTATATCTAATAAAACTTTGGAATGTAATTTTTTATCTTTAATTATTCCTTTTTTTTCAACTTTATCCCTTGCTATTTCAAATTGTGGTTTTATTAATATTAAAATCTCTCCATTATCACATGTAATATCTAAAATTTTTTTAAAAATTGTTTTTACGGAAATAAAAGAAACATCCACAACTGTAAAATCAGATAAAAATTGCAATTTTTTTTTATCCAGATATCTCACATTTGTTCTTTCTAAGATAATTACCTTTGAAGATTTTCTTAAATTCCAGGATAACTGTCCGTATCCAACATCAATTGTTATTACTTTTTCTGCTCCATTTTTAATTAGAAAATCAGTGAAGCCGCCTGTTGAGGCTCCAATGTCAATTGCCTTTTTCCCGCTTATCCTAAGATCCAATTCATTAAAAACTTTTTCTATTTTTATTCCGCCTCTTGAAACATAGGGAATTTTCGAAATAATTTCTACTAAAGAATTAGAATTAACAGAGGTGCCTGGTTTATCAATTACTTTTCCATCAATTTTAATTCTTCCTTCAAGAATTAATGCTTTTGCCATATTTATTGATGGAACTAATTTCTTTTCAATTAGTAGCGATATAAGTTTTTGCCTACTACTTTTCAAGTTTTTCTAGTGAGTAAAAATTTGGCAATATTTGCTAACTCTATACAATCTATATCCATGCTCCTTAATATTCCTAAAGCTCTTTCTATATTTCCTTCAGCAATTTCTTTTGATTTCTTAATTCCCCAAATGCTTGGAAAAGTATTTTTTTTCTGTTTTTTATCTTTCCCAACTGTTTTACCTGCTTCTTCCTTACTTGAAGATATGTCTAGAATATCATCAGTTATTTGAAAAGCTATTCCAATATTTTTAGAAAATTCCGTTAATTTGTTAAGATTTTTTTTACTTGCTTTACTTAATATTGCACCACATCTAACAGAAGCTGTTATTAATTTACCAGTTTTGTTTTCATGCATATAATCAAGTTTTTCCTTTGTTATTTTTTTCCCAGTATAAAAAACATCAACTATCTGACCAGCAACCATACCTAGTGCACCTGTAGCATTTATAATTTCATTTAAGATCTTCAATTTTTTTTTAGGTTCGGCTTTCTGATATTCAAAAATAATATTAAAAGCTTCTGCGAACAATGCATCGCCTGTAAGTATTGCAATATCTTCACCAAAAACTCTGTGGCACGTTGGTCTCCCTCTTCGTAAGTTATCATTATCAATTGAAGGCAAGTCATCATGTATTAGAGAATATGTATGTATAAATTCTATTGCACAAGCTGTTGGAAATACATTTTCATAATCATTACCAAGACTTTTTGCTGTCAAAAGACACAATATGGGTCTAAATCTCTTGCCTCCATTTTTAATACTATAGTTAATTGCTTTCCTCAATATATCCGGGCTTTTTTTATATCTCTTTAAATAATAGTTCAGTTTTTCATTAACTTTCTTTATTAATAAATTAGGATATAAATCCTCTGATGAATTATTAATTTTATTTAAACTATACATAATTTTTTAGCATTTAAATTTGTAAATTCTTTTTTAATTATTATAAAGTATCTGTAATTTTTTATTTTTATATTAATTAAATTACTTTAATATCTATTAAAATCTTTCCAAGTATTCCATTTATAAATTTTGGGGTGTCTTTCTTCTGGCCAAGCTTTTTAGCAATTTCTATAGCTTCATCAACCGATACTTTCAAGGGTATATCTTCTATGTATACCATTTCATAAATAGCTACTCTTAAAATATTTCTATCTATAATAGCAATTCTTTCAATAGCCCAATTTTTAACAACTTTTTTTATAATATCATCAATTTTTTTCTTATTTTTACATACACCTAATACTAAACTGGTAGTGAAATCATCATATTTTTTACCAAACAATTTTTCATTATTTAAAACGTCCATTATATCCTTATTTAAAAGATCAGTTTGGTATAATAAGATTATAGCACTTTCCCTGCTTCTCCTTCTTGTAATTTTAACCATAATCTTAGATATTATTAATACATTTCTCTTATTTTTTATAAATTATAAATATTATAACAAATTATTATTAAATAAGTTCAAAATATTACAGCATATAATATATTTCTACTTGTTGACTGTTTTGATATAGAAATTTATTAATTTTATAAATCTATTAATAAAAATATAAAATATTTAATACAACTTTATGATAAACTTGCAATTTGACAAAAGTAATATGAAATATTAAACTTTATATAATTTTTTATAATATAGTTTTAAAGTATTTTTTATAAATTTATAATAAGAAACCATTAAACAGTCTATAATATATAAAAACAATTGCATATATCATTTAAAATCATTAGCGCGATTTTTATTTAGATGAATAAAAAAAACAAGATTAAGAAAAATAAAAGAATAACATTAACCATATCGTTACTTGTATTTATTTGTATTTTAATTTTGTTAAGTGAGTTTATGGATATTCCTTATCATCTTTTGGGTGGTATTAAAACTCCAATAAATTATATAGAGATTATTTTTTTATCTACGGTGATAGTTATTATTGGTATCATAATTTTTATTTATAGTAATCAAATTAAAAAATCAGAGGAACAAAGAATAAAAATATCACAAAAGCTAAAATACCTATCCTTCCATGATAGATTAACAGGCCTATATAACAGGCCCTACATTGAAGAAGAGATAGCAAGACTTGACACAGAAAGACAGCTTCCAATAAGCCTTGCCATAGGAGATATAAATGCCCTAAAACTTATAAATGATGCATTTGGTTACAGGCAGGGTGATAGGCTTCTTGTAAGGGTAGCTAAAATACTAAAAAAATGCTCCCGTAAAGAAGATATCATAGCAAAGTGGGGAGGAGATGAATTTGTGCTACTTCTTCCAAAAACTACTGAAGAAGATGCAATAAAGCTTGTAGAAAGGATAAGAGAAGCCTGCGAGAGGACAACAGACCAAAAGGTACCTATCAGTATGTCTATTGGAGTTTCAACCAAAACAAGAAAAGCACAGAATATCCAGGATATAATAAAAGAAGCTGAAGACAGGATGTATCAGCGCAAATTAACTGATAATAAAAGTATCCATAGCTCAATAATATCATCACTTGAGGCAACACTCTGGGAAAGAAGCCATGAAACAGAGGAACATGGAAGAAGACTTAAGGAACTTTCATTAAAGCTTGGCAGGGTAGCCAGACTGGCACCAAACGAACTTGATGAACTTGCACTCCTCTCTACTCTACATGATATGGGTAAGATAGGGATAAAAGACAGTATTTTAACAAAGCCAGAAAAACTAACAAAAAAAGAATGGGAAATTATGAAAAGACATACTGAGATAGGATATAAAATTGCACAGTCTTCTCCCCAGCTACTAAAAATAGCTGATGGTATCCTGTACCATCATGAGTGGTGGGATGGACCTGGTTATCCTCATGGACTTACAGGAGAAAACATTCCAGCAATTTCCCGCATACTGCAATTACTGATGCATATGATGTTATGACTCATAATAGAATATATAGTAAAGCAATAACTAAAGATAAAGCAATAAAGGAGCTTGAAAGGTGCTCAGGGACACAGTTTGATCCTGATTTAGTAGAGAAGTTTATTGAGATTTTAGAATAAATTTCTTAAAAAAAAATAATTATTTGTTTAACCTTGTGATATACTCGCCTGACCTTGTATCTATTTTAACTACATCACCTTCATTTATAAATAAAGGCACTTGTATTTTTGCCCCAGTCTCTATTTCTGCTGGTTTCAAACTTGCACTTATAGTATCACCCTTAACACCAGGTTCAGTTTTCACTACTTTTGCTTTAATGAAAATAGGAAGATTAATTGATATAGGTTTTTCTTTATAAAATTGTATTGTAACTTCTATATTTTCCAATAAAAATTTCTTATTATCTCCAATCTGTTCTTCATTTAATGGAATTTGCTCATATGTTTTACTATCCATAAATATATAATGTTCGTCCTTATATAAATACTGCATTTTCTTGGTTTCCAAAATAGCCTGTTCCACTTTCTCGCCTGCTCTAAATGTTTTGTCAATAATAGAACCATTATTTAAATTTTTTAATTTTGTTCTAACAAATGCTCCGCCTTTACCAGGTTTAACATGTTGGAAATATAGAATCTCATATAATGTATCTTCATAATTTATAGTTATTCCATTTTTAAAATCATTACTACTTATCATAATTATCTTCAGAAATAATATCTATTATTATTTTATATTTAAACTTTTTAGTCATATTTACTCTAATTCTATTAATATTTTTGAAGATTTATAAAGATTTTTTATACTATTTTTCTTAACAATTACTAAATCTTCAATCCTAACTCCGCCAAAATTTTCAATATATATTCCTGGTTCTATGGTTATAACCATATTCTCTTTAAGAATTGTTTTTTCACTTACTCCAATTCTTGGCTTCTCATGCACCTCAATTCCTACTCCATGGCCCAAACCATGACCAAAATTTCTGCCATATCCTTTTGATTTTATAAAATTTCGTGCTTTGCTATCTAAATCAGCACATGTTATACCTTCTCTGCAATTATCCAGAGAAATATTTTGTGCTTCTAAAACTATATCATAAATTTTTTTAAATCTGGAATAGTTTTTATATTCTCCGTTTATAATAGTCCTTGTCATGTCTGAGCAGTAATTATCAAATCTTGCACCAAAATCTAAAAGTATTATTCCATTACCTATTTTTTTTCTTGAAGGTAAATAATGAGGCAATGAAGAATACTCATTATTTGCTACCACTGGATCAAATGAACTTCCCTCAGCGTCAAAGCTAATCATTTTGCTTTTAATCTCGTTTGCAAGTTCAATTTCAGTAAAATCATTTAATACTGATGACTTAAAGTTAATAATATAATTAAATACTTTATCAACAATACTGCAAGCTTTTTCTATTTTATATAGTTCAATATCATCCTTTACCACCCTTAAATTTTCTACTGTATCAATAACACTTATTAATTTTTTATTTTGATTACTCAAATATTTCGCTAATTTTTTAAAATCTTCATGATTTATATTTTGACCATCAACTCCTATAGTTTTTTCATTATAATCTATTAATATTTCTGCCAGTTTCTTATACTTATTTTTATTATACTGAATAACTTTCAAATCATTCAATCTAACGGTTTTTTTTGCCTGCTCTAAATATATAAAATTAACAAGTAGATATAAATCATTATCTATAAGTAATAAGAGACTTTCAGAATCTTTAGCGTAAAATCCAGTCAAATAAAATATATTTTCATCTTTTAATATTATTAAATTACTGGAACTAGAATTTTTATTTTCTAATTCTTTTTTTAACTTATATATTCTTGATTTATAATATTTTTCTACCATTAAATTATATATATTTTTGTATTAAAATAATCATGATTTTTAAAAAGTATATTTAGCTGATGTTACTTTTTAACTATTCATATAATTCAGCTATATAGATTAGAGCTAATTTATATACATTTACTCCAAATCCGCTTAATATGCCTATAGATGCTGGTGAAATAACAGATTTAGATCTCCATTCCTCTCTTGAATATATATTTGAGATATGGACTTCTATGGTTGAAATTTTACTTGATACTATGGCATCATGAATGCTATAACTATAATGAGTAAGTGCACCAGGGTTTATTATTATAAAATCCATATTATTAATTAATTCCTGTATTTTATCGACTATCAAACCTTCATTATTGGATTGAAAATAAGAAAGTTCAATATCATTTTTCTTACTATATTTGCATAAATCACTGTATATATCTTCAAAACTTATATTTCCATATATCTTTTCCTCGCGTTTTCCTAATAAATTAAGATTAGGTCCATTTATAATAATAACTCTTTTCATTTTTTGCCCTTTATCCCCTTTATTTTAATTTTTAGCCATATTTTCACTGATACTACTAGTAATTATATCTTTATCTATATTATAATAAAAAACAGGTCTATTTAATCCCTTAAGTAAAATAAATTTATTTCTAGATCCTTTTATTTTTTTATCATGTTCTAAAGAATCCATAATACTACTCAATTCTAATTTTGGTATAATAAATGGTAACTTTAATTTCTTATATATCTTTATTATCCTATTTTTAAATTCTCTTCTCAAAAGCCCAAGTTTGCTTGAAATATCAATTGCTATTATCATTCCCATGCTTACTGCCTGGCCGTGATTTATTTTCTTTGAATTAGCAGCTTTTTCTATACAATGTCCAATTGTATGTCCAAAATTTAATAAATTTCTATATCCATAATCAAACTCATCTTTTCTAACTACCTTAGTTTTAATTAAAGCACATCTATATATAATATCAGTGAAAACTTTCTTTTTTATTAATTTCTCTAATCTATCTTTACTTTCAGTCTCAGTGTTTTCATCCAATATATTCAATATTTTCTTATCAAAAACAATCCCATACTTTATTATTTCAGCTAATCCATTAATAATTTGCAATTCATCTAATGAGTAAAGCATAACTGGATCTATAATAATCATATGCGGCTGATAAAAACACCCAATAACATTTTTATAATTTGAGTAATTTATTACAACCTTTCCCCCAATACTGCTGTCAACCTGGCCAGTTATAGTAGTTGGATATTGAATTAATTTGACACCTCTGTGATAAGTTGCAGCTGTAAAACCAGCAAGATCTCCTATTACACCTCCCCCAAATGCAATTACTGTATCATCTCTATGAATGTTAAAAACACTTAATTTTTTATAGATATCATTTGCACTCTTTATATTTTTATACTGCTCGCCATCTTTTATTAAAATAACTTCATTTGGTACATTACACTCTTTTAAAATATTTCTTATTCTGGCTTTAAATATATCAAATATTTTATCACTAGTTATAAGAACAATTTTACTTGCATTGCTGAAGTTTTTTCTAAACAGCTCCGGGAATATATTAGTAATATCAGGATAGATAAATATTTTATATTTTCTTATTTTTGTACGGGTATATATAGCTCTCATAAAATTCTTTTATACTAAATTCCTAATTTCACCATTATATTTTTTATAACCATTTTACTGTCTCTGTCCTTAGCATTTACTTTCAAGTCTGCATATTTATTATATAAAACATCTCTCTTTTTAATTAACCTTTCAATTATTTCCTTTCTATCCTTACCTTCAAGTAAAGGTCTATCCTTTGTAAATTTTAATCTTTCGTAAGCCTCGTTGGCAGAAATATATAAATATACTATAGTACTACTTGATTTAATTATACTCATATTTTCTACCCTTTCTACAACTCCGCCCCCACAAGCAAATATACAATTTTTATTAGAGTAAATTTTCTTTATTACTTCTGATTCTAAATTTCTAAAATATTTTTCTCCTTCAGCCTCGAAAATATCTTTAATTTTTTTATTTTCACTAAGTTCAATAATTCTATCTATATCAATAAATAACATCTTTAACTCTTTTGATAGCATATTCCCAATTATACTCTTCCCTGAACCCATAAAACCAATTAGTGATATATTTTTAATATTCATTAAATACCAACTATTTAAATTAATTAATTTTTATAAATTTTCAAAACAACAAACATTAAATTTTATTTATATACTCTTTGTAGCTATTATAATTATTTATAATTTCATCAATATTATCTTTACCAAATTTTTCTAAAATTCCATTTAAAATCTCTATTGAAAGCATGGCTTCACCAACTATAGAAGCACTTGGTACAGCACAAACATCAGATCTTTCTTTTAAGCTAATTTCTTTTTTCTTGCTTTTTATATTAACAGTTTCAATACCTTTTAAAGTAGTCGGTATTGGTTTCATTTTTGCACCAATAATTATTGGTTCTCCATTAGTCATTCCTCCTTCAACACCGCCTGCATTATTTGTTCTTCTTGTAAATCCTTTCTTATCGTTATAATAAATCTTATCATGAAAATCAGTTCCCTTCATGCCTGCAGACTTAAAACCTTCACCAATTTCAACTGCCTTTATTCCAGGTATACTCATAATTGAATATGCTATTTTTGCATCAATCCTGGAACTCCATTGATTGTATGAACCAATTCCTGGTACTAAATTAGTAGCAATTATTTTAAAGCCTCCACCAATACTATTGCCATTTTCACTGGTTTTAATTATTTCCTGTTTCATTTCAAGACTTTTCTCTTTATCAGGACATCTAACTGGTGAGTCTTCTATTTTTTTAACCATATCTAAACTAATCTTAACATCATTTTTATATATTACCCTACCAATCTGATTTACATAGCTATATATATTGATGCCTAACATTTTTAAAATAATTTTTGCAAAACTTCCTATACAAACTCTTGCTGCTGTCTCTCTAGCACTGCTTCTTTCAATAGCATCCCTTATGCTTGATAAATGATATTTTAATAGACCTGAAAAATCTGCATGGCCAGGTCTAGGATTTAATAAATCATCCTCTTTATCTATTTTATCTTTCCAGTTTTTCCAGTCTTTGTTATAAATTAGAAAACTAATTGGAGAACCTGTGCTCTTTTTCTTCCTTATCCCTGAAATTATATCTACTCTATCATCTTCAATAGCCATTCTTTCTCCTCTTCCAAAACCTTTTTGCCTTCTTTTAAGTTCATTATTTATAAAATCAGTATCAATTTTTACTCCTGAAGGATAGTCATCAATAATTCCTACAATAGCTTTCCCATGGGATTCTCCTGCTGTTAAATATTTCATTTATTCTTCGCCTTCTTTAATTATAATAAACCTTACCAATAAAGATTGTTATTATTTTATTAGAACTTAAATCAATTCCAATTGAAGAAGCCATGAATACCTCTCATTTCTTATTATAAAAAGCTAATATACCACTTTGAGATGTAATCTCCCCAGAAGAGGGCTGCTATACATCCAAGTGATATAAATGGTCCAAATGGTATAGCTTGCTTTAGTTTCTTTTTTTTTACCAGTATCATATATAATCCATAAATAGAACCTGCTAAAAACCCGGCAAACAAACCAACTATCACATTCTTTACAAGATATGCCCCAACCATCAGGCTGAATTTAACATCACCCATCCCCATTCCTTTGGGATAAATAAAATGTATTATTAGCATAAATAAAAAAGCACCTGCGCTAAAAACAAGAGGATGCCACCAATTTTTAGGAGATATTATAATATTTAACACTATCCCAATTGCAGCAAATGGTAGAACGATTGTATTCGGTATAATCCTAAATTCTATATCAATAAAAGATATTACAACTAACAAACAGCTAAATATTATTCCAACTGCTAATTCTAAACTTAACCTGAAGTAAAAATAGTTACTGACAAATAAAACGGCAGTTAATATTTCAACCAGCGGATATAAAAACGATATCTTTGTCTTGCAATTTCTACACTTACCCTTAAGAATTATATACGATAACACTGGAATATTGTCATAAAAGTGGATTTTATTTTTACAATCAGGACAAAATGAAGATGGCTTGAATATAGATATTTTTCTAGGAATTCTATATATAATTACATTTAAGAAACTACCAAATATTAGCCCGCCAATAAAAAATCCAATATATATTACTGCTTCTTTTATTTCCATTTTTCTACTTAGTTTTTGCTATTATTAGTACTTATGTGTTATTACAATTATACTATTAATTTTTTCTTTAAAAACTATAAGAATCCTATAAAATTGCTACTTTCTTTCAATTATTCATTATAATATTATTACTCATTTTTAAAATATTATATTAAATATTTATATATTAATATATAGAAATAAATATTTGTATTTTTGGATATTAACACACCTAAATTAAATAGTCAAAGCTGCGGTTCTGGTTTTGTTGTTGTTCTGCGATATTGTCACTCTTGTATAGTTCAGGGAAAATGTCACCTATGAATACAAGAGAGGAAACACATCACATGACAGACAAGGAGATGGCAAGGCTAATAGTAGCAGAGAGACTGATTGAGGGAGAGATAACAGTTAATGGTGCAGCAGAGGTACTTGGATTG
>JADHVM010000051.1 GCA_016783985.1 Actinomycetota bacterium | reverse complement strand
AAAATGAAAAATGACATTGCTACTGTTACAATTCCAATAGAAGATATTTGATTCCAGAAAATCTTACTATTAATTCCTAGGTATAAAAGTTCCATTCCATTCGAAAATAACCAGATAAGATTTCCAGCTGTAAGAGTGATAAGCACTTTATAATTGAAAGTAGGCTTGTTTATGAAAATATAAATTATAAATGCTGCAGATGCCAGTATTCCTATAATTAATGGTATTAAATATGGTACAAATTGTATGCTCATATTTATAAGTATTTTTGTATATTAATTATTTAGCTTAAATTTATAATTAATTCTTTAAACATTTATAATAATATATTTTTATTTAAATGTACAAAATGTTACATTTAATATTATATAATATTTTTAATAATAAATAAATCACTTTTTTTATAATATATAAATTTAGAAAAATATATACTTTTATAGTTAAGCTGCATTGTGATTGGATTGATTCAGTAATTTATTATTTTTTTAATTTATCTATTTACACAAATACATAATTATGCTATTATAACTTTATTGCCTGATTATCTAATAAAAACAGACGTTTCGTTTAGGAAGGATAGAAAACTTTTAATAGAAAGGAGGTGATGCAGCAAAAAATGTTTTCAAAAATTAATAGAAAGGAGGTGATAAAAATAAATTTTATTATTGGATTGAATAGGAAAGTTAAATTGTGGAGTCAAAAAGGTCAATCCACACTGGAGTATGCGCTTGTTGTAGTAATAGCTGGGATTATAAGTGCTATTTTGCTGGCTGTTGGAAAGCCGATAATAATTGATACGATATCAAAGGTTTTTAGCAAGATAGCATCTATGGTATAGCAGTGGGTAATTAGTAAATGATAAATAATTATTCCAGAGATTACAGGTAATCATATAAGAGACAACAGGTAATTGCTCAAGGAAAATGGGCGAAGGGAGAAATTCCCTATATTTTGAACCCGAGCTGGGAAGCAGTTTGTATTCAGAAGATGAGAGAGAAAAGTATTAAGAATAAATGAGAGGAGATATTGGAAGCAAGTGAGAAAAGTAGATAACAAAGACTGTGAAAAATATTTGAATCATGGATACAGAAGCCGGCATTTGAGTGCTGTACGTAAATTTAAGATTAAGGGCACAGATGGGCAGGCTTCATTGGAATTTGCTCTCATTATTCCTTTACTCGTAATAATTGTCTTAATTGTTTCCCAGTTAGGGTACCTTGTATATGTACAGAATGTACTGGTACAGGCAGCGAGAGAGGGAGCCAGAGTCATTTCAACAACTAATTCTAACCAAATGGCTTTTAATAGAATTGGTCAGATTTGTTCAAGGCTTGATAAGGACAGGCTAAAAATAAAGATTGATCCCGGCAGCAGTACTGGCCGAGAAGTTGGGGATGTAGTTACTGTAAACCTGTCATATAAATATAGTGGAGTTACAAACCTGATTAATCTATTGATAGGCAGGGATATCTTCATAAACACAGACAGTAGTATGAGGATGGAATGTTACTGAATATTATTATAGCCTCAAATGCATGGGTAAATGTAATCAGAGCTAAGGGGAATAAATGGAATGTTACTGAATATTATTAAGAGTAAAAATAATGGCAATATATCTATTTTAGCCTTGGTTTTAACAACCCTCTTTGCTTTTTTGTTTCTGCTTGTATTTGATTTATGCAAAATTTTTGTTGGAAGGGAAATGACTAAGAATGCCTCTGATGCTGCTTCTATGGCAGCAGCTCAAAATCTTTTATTTTTTGAGGATGTAGATTGTAAAAAAATTGCGGCTGAAATTGCTAATGAAAATGGATGTGTGCTGATTGACTGCAGCTATAATTATAATGAAGTTGTGGTAATTGTAGAGAAGAAGCTGGATTTTGTTTTAATTGACATTTTCACTGCTAAGTACTGCAGAGTTCAGGCAATGTCTAAATCTGAAATAATCTATCCCTGGGACGATCAGTTTGGTTTTTGCAAGTATTATAAGTTTAGATATTAGTGCCTTTACACGTAAATACAGCAAGGAATAAAAGGTTTGAATGTATCTAAGTCTTAGAAGTTTCAAGTGATTTTAGATTAATAATTTTTTAAGGAATATATTTTAATGGAGGTTAACATGAATAATTTAAATCAGATGTATTTGCTTGGTAATTTGACTAGAGATCCGGAAATTAAATATACAAATGAAGGAATTGCAATTACTGAAATGGGAATTGCAGTTAATAAAAGATGGAAGGATAAAAATGGAAAGGATTTAGAGATTGTTGATTATTTTAATATAACTACCTGGAATGCATTAGCAGAAAATTGTGCAACTACTTTAAAAAAAGGTGACAGGGTACTTGTTGGCGGACATCTTAATTATAAAAGCTGGGAAAATAAGGAGGGTAAGAAGTGTAATATAATTAATATTACAGCAGATATAATAGCAGCAAGTCTGGAATTTTATCCATTAAAGATTATGTCAGGGGAAGGCAGCAAAGATAGAAAAAAAAATAATAAATAAGTTATAATGTGAAGAAGTTGATTTTCGAAAATATTAGGATTAATATTTGCTAAATATTTAATTTTAATTAAAAAATTACCAATATCATTTTTTATAAATATGCAAGTTGGAATAATAGGACTTCCAAATGCTGGTAAGTCAACTATTTTTAACACCTTAACAAAAGGCATGGCAGAGGTAGCAAGCTACCCTTTTTGTACAATTGAGCCTAATATTGGGATAACAGAAGTTCCTGATAATAATATTCAAAGCCTGTCTGATATATATAATTCTGCAAAGATCACACCTGCAACTATAAGAATTTTAGATATTGCTGGACTTGTTAAGGGAGCAAGTAAAGGGGAGGGACTGGGAAATAAATTCCTGTCACACATAAGAACAGTAGATGCGATAGCCCATGTTGTCAGATGTTTTTATGACGAAAATGTAGCACACATAGATAAATATATTGATCCTGCAGGGGATATAGGTATTATAAACACCGAACTTCTGCTTGCTGATATTGAGATATTACAGAGAAAGAGAGAAAAACTTATAAGTATTTCCAAGTCAGGAGATGCTTCAGCAAAATCTCAACTTGAAGTAATTGAATTTATTACAGGTGAATTTAACAATGAGAGAATCCCAGATTTAAGTGATTTACATAGAAGGTATAATGAGTTGTTTAATGAGTTAAATTTACTGAGTATCAAACCTACTTTGTATATTGCTAATACTGGTGATAACGAGAAAGATGAAGAGTTATATAAAAAATTGATTACTGAAGTCAGCCGGAAGAATATAATTAAAATATTTGCAAAATTAGAATCTGAACTTTCAGAACTTCCAAAAGAAGAAAGATCAGAATATGCAAGAGAGTTTGGGGTTGACAAGAGCGGTCTTAGTATTTTTATAAAAACATGTTACGGGATGCTGGATCTTATTACTTTTTATACAATAAATAAAAACGAAACCAGAGCATGGTCTATAAAAAAAGGAAGTAATGTTCTAAAAGCTGCTGGTAAAATTCATAGTGACATGGAGAAAGGATTTATTAAGGCAGAAGTAATAAATGTGCAGCAGTTACTAGATTTTGGATCTATAAGTCATGCTAGGGAAGAGGGCAAAGTGAGAATTGAAGGCAAAGATTATATTATTGGGGATAAAGATGTAATACAGGTAAGATTTTCGGTTTAGTTTTTTAATATGCAGCATGCAAAGGAGAGAGGTAAAAACTTGGCAATTAGGAAGTCGAATTATGAAAGTTATGATTACAGGGAATTCTGGGAGGATAATAAAAGAATATACGAAGATAAATCCGAAAGGTTAGCTCTTAAAAAAATGATGGCTGGATTAAAAACAGATAGCAGGATTTTTTTAGATATTGGCTGTGGTTATGGCAGACTCTTTAATGAGTATATGAATTTTAAAAATATAATAATGGTTGATTATTCACTCAAAGGTTTAAAGACTGCTAGGGATAATATTGGAAAGTTTTTGAAGAATGATGAGCAAAAATTGTCATATGTATATTTTGTAGCTGCTGATGCGGCATCTTTACCATTTAAATCTGATTGTATAGATTTTTTACTTACGGTTAGGGTAATTCATCACCTTAATTCTCCAGAAAAATATTTTAATGAAGTTTACAGAATATTAAAGAACGAAGGATTGTATTTTTTGGAATTTGCCAATAAAAGAAACTTAAAGAATATCTTGAGATATTTTATAGGGAAGATGGATACATCACCCTTTAATTTAATTCCATCTCAGATTGGAGAAACTATATTAAATTTTCATCCAAAATATATAGCTAATTTTTTACATGAAAGGAATTTCATAATTAAAAGATTGGTAAGTGTCTCTAATTTCCGTAGTGAGTTACTGAAGAAATGTATTAGCATAAAATTTCTTCTTTTATTAGAAAATATATATCAAAATTTTTTTTCATCTATTTCAATTGGACCCAGCATTTTTTTAAAGTCAGTTTTACATAAAAAAGAAGCTGGGAAGAATTTTTACAAATTTACTGGCAGTAAAATAAATAGTGGTAATATTTTGTCTAATGATAATGCTAGAAAATCCTTGTTAAAAAAATATTTAAAAATTAACATATGTGATATTTTGATATGTCCTTGCTGCAAAAAAGAAAATCTTTTATTTGAAAAAAGCAAGATATTTTGCACCAGTTGCAAAAAAATATTCTCAATTGAGGATGGAATTTATAATTTTAAAAAATAATTTTAAATTTTTTATGCTTTTTACAGAGATTTGCCACAATGAAAGACACAGTCATGATGGATTATTTTAATTAAAAAGATTGATAGAATTGTAAAAGTATAGGGAAATTGTTACAATTGTGATACAAAGTTATTTTTATATTAATGTAATGGTTAATCTTACGCCAAATTTACAGAATCGAAGCGTTCTGAAAGAGTGTATATTTTAAATATATAGCAAATTTTATAGGAGCTGATTAATTGATGAAAGAGAGGATATATTCCGAAGGAATAATTTCCAGATTATCAAGATATTTAAAATATGTTGTTCAATTAAAGGAAATTGGTAAAAGAACTGTTACATCAAGAGAGATTTCTAAGAATACAAGAGTAAATAGTGCAGAAGTGAGAAGAGACCTTTTAAATTTTGGCGTAAAAGGCAAAAGAGGCGTTGGATTTAATATTAATGACCTTATTCATTCATTTAATAAAATATTAGGTTACAAGGAAAAAGTCCATGTTATTCTAGTAGGAGCAGGAAATCTTGGCAAGGCAATATTAAATTATAAAATGTTGGGTAAATTCGGTTTTAGGATTGAGAATGTATTTGATAATAACCCGAAAATTATTGGAAGTAGAATATCTAAACATAAAGTATTAGATATAAATAATATTAAAGATACAGTAAAGAAAAAAAGTATTAATATTGCAATACTGGCTGTTTCGCCGCGTTCAGCTCAAAAAGTTACCGATATTTTAGTTGACGCTGATATAAAGGTTATAATTAATTATACTACTGTTCCCATAAAAGCTCCTCCAAATATCAATATACAGACGACAGATCCTATTGAAAAATTACTTCACACTTTGTATTATTTATCTAATACTATATATGCAAGGTATAAATAATATTTTAAATCGATAATATTTAAAAAATATGAACAAAGCCAGAGGCTGTTTTATAAGTATAGTAGTAATATTTTTTTTGAGTCTGGTAGTGATTTTATGTATCTTATTGCCAAATATAAGTGGTGAATCAGGTGAAGGTCAAATTGATTTATCAATAGGAGGTTTATCTGGGTCAAAGAATTTGCTTTTTCTAGGTATTGATGAAGAAGAAGGAATTGGTGATTTTAAGGGAAGGACAGATACTATTATTGTTTTCCATATTGGGAGCTGGGGAGAGAAAGATAGTCTTATATCCATTCCGAGGGATACAAGAGTTTATCTTGAAGGACATGGATGGAATAAAATAAATGCTGCATATGTTTATGGTGGAGAAGAAATGCTGAAGCAGGAAATATACGAATTAACTGATATAGTAATAGATAAAACAATGCTATTAAACTTTGAAGGTTTTAAAAAAATTATTGATATATTAGGTGGAGTTGAAATTGTGATTGACGAACCCCTTCACGATCCTCTGTCAGGTGCAGATTTTGATCCTGGAACTTATGTTATGGATGGAGAACAAGCTTTGTCATTTGCAAGATGCAGAGCCACAGCAAAGGGTGACCTGGACAGGATTAATAGACAACAATATTTACTTGACGAGATTATGAAACAGAAGGTAAATTTTTCATCGATTACTAAAGCACCGGATATAATTACGGTATTAGGTGAAGAGACAAAAAGTGATTTTTCAATTGGAGATTTTGGTTCTGTTGGTTTTGTGTTATTATTTTCCAATAAGGATATAAATCGTATTACTATTCCTACTACATATGCTAATATTGATGGGATAAGCTATTTGATAGCTGATGAAGATGAAGTAAAAGAATTTTTAAGTTTATATCTGGAGTAAAACTAAGCTGGAGAAATGTAAAGAAAAATAAATATAAGGTGATATTTATGTCTGATGATGATAAGTTAAGTATAGCTAATTTATCATGGCTTTCTAAGAAGAATAATTTTTTGCTTCAAACTTCAAAAAAATCAAAAAGACTTGGTGATTTTATAAGTAATGACATTTCTGCAGATGAAAAGAATTGGCTTATTGATTTAAAAAGCTGGGAATTAAATGATAAATGGCTTCTTAAAATAAGTGATATTTGCTTGAAAGAATACGAACAGGTATTTTTTGATTTTGGCGAAGAGCTTTTTGATCTTAATGATTCAGAAAATTATCAGAAATTTAGAGAAAAGATATTAGAAGAACTTATGTAGGGCATGATGCGGAATATTAAATTGCATCATATCTAGTTGTATTTTAATTTTATTATTTAATTTCCATTGCTATTTTTATTG
>JADHVM010000002.1 GCA_016783985.1 Actinomycetota bacterium | reverse complement strand
TGGGCACTAAAGCAATAGAGGATAAGCAATTTCTTAAAACTGTTATAGAAGATTTTAAAAATAAAACAATTTTAAGCCTTGATTATGGAAAAGATGGATTAATTTTTAAAGATGGATGGCAAAAAGGTACGGAAATTAAATTGTTTGATTTTGCAAAAGAGCTCGAAGTATTAGGAGTGAAAGAAATAATTATTACTGATATTTCAAGAGATGGAACACTGAAGGGGAGTAATTTTAAATTTATAAAAAAATTACTGGAAAATTTAAGTCTTGAAATAATTGTTGCAGGAGGAATATCTACTATAGGTGACATAACTAATATAAAAAAGCTTGAAAAAAAAGGAATTAAAGGAATAATAATTGGGAAAGCCTTATATGAAGGTAAAATAGATTTAAAAAAAGCTATAAAGATTGGAATAGGACAATGATTACTAAAAGAATTATACCATGTCTTGATGTAAATAAAGGAAGAGTTGTTAAAGGAGTTAGTTTTATTAATTTAAAAGATGCAGGCGACCCTGTAGAATTAGCTGCTTATTATGACAAGCAGGGTGCTGATGAGATTGTATTTCTGGATATCACTGCATCACATGAAAAGAGAAAAACTATTATTGAACTTGCCAGTAAAACTGCTGAAAAAGTGTTTATTCCTTATACAATTGGCGGTGGTATAAGTGAAATAGAGGATATAAGGGAAATACTAAAAAAGGGTGCAGATAAAGTTTCTATCAATACAGCAGCAGTGGAAAACCCATCTCTTATTAAAAAATCTTCAAAGATTTTTGGAAGCCAGTGCATAGTAGTTGCAGTTGATGCTAAATATAGGGAAAATGATTTTTGGGAAGTATACATTCATGGCGGAAGAACTCCTACTGGTAAAAATGTGACAGACTGGGTGGCAGAAGTTGAACAGTTGGGCGCTGGAGAGATTTTACTGACAAGTATGGATAGGGATGGAACTAAGGATGGATACGATATTGAACTTACCAGTGCAGTAACTTCTGCTGTAAATATTCCAGTTATTGCTTCAGGTGGTGCAGGGAATTTAGAACACTTAAGGGATGTTATAAAGCTTGCTAATGCTGATGCGGTTCTAGTGGCTTCTATTTTTCATTATGGAGAATATACTATTAGGCAGGCAAAAGAATTTTTAAAATCGGAAGGGATAAATATCAGGATTTAATCTAAGAGATATTTAATAGGAAGGGTCTGAAATTAAAGTTTATAGCTTAGGTATGAAAATATTTGCCGGAAAATATTAATGATTATTATTTTGGTATAATGTATTATAAAAAGGTATAAAAAAGTAAATTTTTATACCTTTATTAAATATTTAAATGGAATATAAAAGTTAATAATAAAAGCAGCAGCAGGATGGATAAAAAATGGATAAAAATAGCAGCATGATCAGTAAAACGAAAAAAGTAAATAAAAAATTAATTCCTGCAATTATTCAGGATTTTAAAACAAAAGAAGTATTAATGCTTGCATACATGAATAAAAAGTCACTTGAGAAGAGCATACAGACAGGAGCGACATGGTTCTGGAGTAGAAAAAGAGACAGGCTCTGGAACAAGGGGGAGACATCAGGTAATTTTCAAAAAATAAAACAAATAAAATATGATTGTGACAGCGATACTTTATTGGTAATTGTTGAGCAAATTGGGAATGCGTGCCATACAGGAAATAAGAGCTGTTTTTACAGGGAATTGAATGAGAAAAAAGGAGATTTAGAGAAATTAAATTTTACAGAATTGGGTTCTAATAACGAAAATATTCTAAATGAATTATATAGGGTGATTTCAAAAAGAATTAAAGAGAAGGCAGAGAATTCTTACACATATTCCTTACATGAGAAAGGGCTGGACGAAGTAATAAAAAAGTTTGGCGAGGAAAGTATAGAGATAATTTTATCAGCCAAGCATCAGGAAAAGAAAAAAGTTATCTATGAAATTGCTGATCTTATGTATCATTTGATAGTTTTAATGGTAGAAAGGAAAATAACTTTGGTGGAAGTGTTTGAGGAATTAGAATCCAGGAGAAAATAAGGGGAAAATGATATGGAAAATATTAAAAGGATAGCGCTTCTTACAAGTGGCGGGGATTCATGCGGTATGAATGCTACTATAAGGGCGGTTACCAGATATGCTATATATAATAATTTAGAGGTTATAGGATTTTATGAAGGATACAAAGGTTTACTTAATAATGATTATAAAATGTTGGATTTAAACTCTGTTGGTGGAATTGTTGATAGAGGCGGAACTATTCTTTATTCAGCAAGGTCAGAAGAGTTTAAAACAAGGAAGGGATTGCAAAAAGCAGTAGAAAATTTGAAGAAGAATGAGATAGATGGTCTTGTAGTTATTGGCGGTGATGGAACATTTAGAGGGGCACATGATCTTCATAATATGGGAGTGAAAGTTGTCGGTATTCCTGCAACTATAGATAATGATATTCCTGGGACTGATTACAGCATAGGATTTGATACTGCACTTAATGTTATTATTGATATTATATCTAAAATAAGGGACACTGCTTCTTCACATGATAGATTATTTGTAGTTGAAGTAATGGGAAAACAATCAGGAATTATTGCTGTTAATGCAGGTGTTGCATGTGCTGTTGATTATATAATTATTCCTGAGATTGAAGTAGATCTGGCTCAGATTGCGAATAATATTAAGAATCACAGGGAAAGTAAAAGACACATCTTAATTTTAGTTGCTGAGGGTGCAGCAAAAGCTAGTGATGTAGCATCCTCGATAAAATTATTAGCTGGCCATGAAGTTAGAGTCTCAGTATTAGGTCATATTCAAAGAGGAGGTTCTCCTTCAGCCATGGACAGAATACTTGCAGCTAAGTTTGGAAAGAAGGCAGTAGATTTATTGATAGAGGGCAAAAGTGACTACATGACTGTTATTAAAGCAATGAAGGTGGATGCCTGTCCTATAGATTATATGTTTGACAATAAGAAGGAAATTAACAAAGATCTGTATAAGTTGGCTCATATACTATCTTTGTAAAGCCTTTTTAAAGTATTTCATACTTAGAAACTTTAATGGTGCCGAAGGTCGGGGTCGAACCGACACGAGCCTTGCGGCCCACTGGATTTTGAGTCCAGCGCGTCTGCCAATTCCGCCACTCCGGCACGCTAAAAATAATACAATTAATCATGTTTATAATCAAGGAGGTAGGTAAATGACTATTAAGGAATTGGTTTTTAATTCAATAAAGCGTAAATCAATAGATAAAATACCTCTTATGTATAGAGGTGAACCAGCAATGAATGATAAGCTGATAAGATATTTTAATCTTAAGAACCTAAAGGATGATTGGGAAAAATTAACAGTAATGCTTGGAGCTGATTTTTATTCTGATGGCGAGACACTTGGAGGGTTCACAACTTACTTTCCAAAATACATAGGTCCTGGATTTGATACTGTTTTTGAGAGCAACCACTTTAATGTATGGGGGATTAAGCCAGTTTATATTTATGCAGGAGGGAGTAGAGATCTAGGTATGACGATAAATCCTCCATTGGATGATTTAAATGATATTGATGATATTAGGAACTATAATTATCCAAAACTGGAATGGTTTGATTTTACTGTGTACAAGAACAATACTGAACAAATTGAGTTTGAAAGTGAGGACCAACAGGATGAAATTAAAATTAGTGAGTTTAAAAGATCTAATAAATATTTTTTAAACACAGCCTTTATGAATAGTATATTTATGACCTCTATCTATATGAGGGGTGTAAATAAAATGCTTATGGATCTTGTATTAAATCAGAAATATGCTGAAATATTAATTGGCAATATTGGTGAGTTCATGCTTGAATTTTGTAAAAAAAATTTAGCAGGCGTTGGAAAATTCATAGATTTGTATGGTATATGGGATGATATTGCTACACAGGACTCATTAATGATAAGTCCTGATATCTGGCGTAAATTTTATAAACCATGGGATAAAAAGATAATTGAAGTAGCAAAAAGCTACGACCTTCTTGTTATGTTTCATATTTGTGGAAATTGTACCGATGTGATTCCAGATTTGATTGAAATGGGTGTAGATATGTTAGATCCTGTTCAGGTATCTGCGAAGAATATGGAAATAAGTGGGTTAAAAAAACAATTTGGGAAGGATATAACATTTCATGGTGGACTTGACAGTCAACAGCTTTTATTGTTTGGAAATCTAAAAAAGATTAAAGATGAAGTAAATAGGATAAGAGAAATATTTGGTAATGATGGAGGAATAATACTTGGACCATCTCACTATGTTACGCCAGATATACCAATAGAGAATGTACTGGCAATTTATAGGTAAATTATAGTATTTTTTGAGAGTATGATAATTTCTTTTTAAGATTATATGTAAAATAAGATTTTGCTGTATAATTAATCAGTTAATATATAAAGCTTAAAAAAATATTTTTTAATAGAAAGGAAAGCAATGAAGATTTTTGGTACAGAAATCAGTAAAAGGGAAGTTTTGAAAAAAGTCGGAGATATATCTCAACTTGGTGGGATAAAGTATTATGAATTTATTGATGGTGTTAGCAGAGGAGTAAGGGCTGTTGATGTTAAGAGTCCTTGCGGCCTGGATATGACAGTTTTACCTGATAGAGGAATGGATATATCCAGACTATCATATAAATCTATTCCTATTAACTGGAAATCTGCTACAAAAGAAACTTCCCCAGTGTATTATGAAAGTAAAGGGCTTGAGTGGCTTAGAACTTTTTATGGGGGTTTACTTACTACCTGTGGCTTAACTTACATGGGTGCTCCAAGCGTAGATAATGGCGAGGAGTTAGGACTACATGGAAGAATTGCTAATATAAGTGCTGAAAATGTTTTGGCCGATGGCAAATGGGAAAATGATACATATGTAATGTTTGTCCATGGTAAAGTTAGGGAAGCTAAAGTATTTGGAGATAAACTACAGCTGGAAAGAAAAATTACTACATGGATGGATACTCCCAGGGTAGTGATAGAAGATACTATAACAAATATTGGTCATGTGAAATCCCCACATATGATACTTTATCATGTAAATATTGGTTATCCTGTATTAGACAGCCAATCAAGGCTGCTGGAAGCAAAGGCTAAGGTAGAACCTAGGGACGAGGAAGCTAAAAAAGGGTTTAGTAAATTTACTGAATTCTCTGAGCCTGAAGCTGGGTTTAAGGAGCAGTGTTATTGCCATGATATTGAAGCAGATGAGGAAGGTAATTCAAATATTGCAATTGTAAATTCAGACTTTAATAGGGGCGAAGGTATTGGAATATGGTTAAAATTCAGCAAAAAGACACTTCCCTATCTGATACAGTGGAAGCAGATGGGGGCAGGAGAATATGTTTGCGGAATTGAGCCTGCAAACAGCCCTGTACTTGGTAGAAAAACAGAAAGAGAAAAAGGGACTCTTAAATTTATTGAACCAGGAGAAAGCATAAATTACAGACTTGAATTTAATATACTTACCTCAAATAAAGATATAGAGACATTTAAAAATAAATACTGTTAAGTACATAATAGAGGATTCTATAGTAAAGGAGTTACACTTGAGGGAAGGTAAAAAAGTTATCTTAATTGATGGAAATAATCTTGCCTACAGGGCTTTTTATGCTCTTCCTGATACTATAGTTACTTCATCTGGAACTATCACAAATGCTGTTTTTGGTTTTACAAGTATGCTTATAAAACTACTTGAAGAACAAAAACCTGATATTATTATATGTGCTTTTGATAGTAAAAAACCAACATTCAGACATAAAATCTTTGACGGTTATAAGGCAAACAGAGAGAAGATGCCATCTGAACTTATAGGTCAAGTTATATTGATAAAAGAAGTTTTAAAGGCATTTAATATTGTGAGCTTAGAAATGGCTGGCTATGAAGCTGATGATATTTTGGCCATGCTTGCAAAATTCACGCAGGGTAAATTTAGAGAAATACTAATTGTATCAGGAGATAAAGATATATTGCAGCTGGTTTCGGAAAAAATAAAAGTTATGGCAATAAAAAGAGGTATAACTGATACAGTCATTTATGATGAGAAAAAAGTTAAAGAGAAGCTGGGGGTTAGCCCGGATAAGATAAAAGATCTTTTAGCATTAATGGGAGATAGTTCAGATAATATACCTGGTATTCCAGGAGTAGGTCCAAAAACTGCAAGAACATTAGTAAATGAATATGGAAGTATTGAAGAGATTTATAATAGTATAAATAAAATAAAGAATGATAGAATTAGGAATCTTTTAAGTGAACACAAGGATCTTGCTTACATGAGTAAAAAATTGACAGAATTAAAATCTAAACTGGATATAAATATTAAAGATGCTGTTAATAACAACTTAAAAGATATTGATTTTATTAAAATTGAGCAGTTATTTAACAGCCTTGAATTTAATACTTTAAAAAAGAGATTAAAAAAGATAGATATATTCTCGAGTGCTTCTAAAAAAATTGATAAATTTGAAAACAACGGTAATACAGAAAAAACCAGTGCTTTTAGGGCAAAAAATAAAAGGGCAGAAACTGTTATGAGATTAGATAAAATTGACCTTAAATCTTTTACTGCAAATACAAATATTGAAGATTTATACGCAGGTGAGAAAATTTTTATTGCTTTGACTGAAGAAAATAATCAAAAAAGAGATGAAAAAAGGGAGAAATTACAAGGTGAATTGATTCTAAGCAGCGAAAAAGGCTCTGCTTATTTAATAAAGAAATGTGAATTGGAAAATACTGAAGTTGTAGAAAAAATTAAAAAATTATTAGAGGACTTTAGTATTTCGAAATCAGGATTTGATTTTAAAAACATATGTAAGTTCTTGTTTGGTTATGGTATAAACCTGGGCGGGAAAATTATAGATTACAAGATACTATATATTCTTCTCAATCCATTAAAAACTGATACAAGCATAGATGAAATAATAAGGGATGAACTTGATGTAGAGATCAATGATTTAGAAACTGGAAAATATAATATCAGTGATAAAGAAGATACTTGGGATGATAAAAGGAAAAGTCAGTTAAGGTTGGAATTTACTGCAGAGGATACAATACCTGAGCAAACAACCTTAGAAAGCACAACCTCGGAAAATACAATTTCAGAGGGTTACGAGAAAGGCGATATTAAAATTCAAAAGGATAACTCTTATAAGAGGAAAATTGATCCAGCAGTTAAATATGTAAGTTTATATTCGGAATTGGAAAAGATTTTATTAAAAAAGATTGATAATGAGAAGTTAAATAAACTTTATAATGAGATTGAAGGGCCTTTAGTAAAAATTTTAGCTTATATAGAGTACGTAGGAGTTAATATTGATAGGGAGTATCTTAGAAATCTAATTAAAGAATATGAAGTAAATATAAATAGACTTACGGAAGATATATATAAATTATGTGGTTGTAATTTCAATATCAATTCTCCGCAGCAACTTTCAAAGGTACTTTACAGCAAGCTAAACCTTCCTGCTGTTAAAAAGACAAAGACTGGTTTTTCTACTAACGCAGGAGCTTTGCTCGCTATTTTTAACAAGCATCCTGTTATAGAGAAGATTTTAAATTACAGGGAAAAGGTTAAATTAAAAAATACATATATTGATGTTTTACCCAGACTGATTAATCCAAGAGATAATAGAATTCATACAACATATAATCAATTAGGTACTTCGACTGGTAGAATAAGCAGCAGTAACCCCAATCTCCAAAATATCCCGGTAAGAACTGATCTTGGCAGGCAGATAAGGAAAGCATTTATACCAGGAAAAAATTATGATTTATTAATGTCTGCAGATTATTCACAGATAGAACTTAGAGTACTTGCACATTTATCTGGAGATGGGGATTTAATAGAAGCTTTTAACCTGGAAGAGGACATACATAAGAGAACAGCATCAGAGATTTTTAGTGTTCCCTATAATGAAGTAGATGAAAATTTAAGAAGAAAAGCAAAAGCAATTAATTTTGGCATAATATATGGTATGACCGAGTATGGTTTAAAAAGTAGATTGTCTATTTCAGAAGATGAGGCGAGGGAATATATAAAAATGTATTTTAACAGATACCCAGAAGTAAAAAAATATATAAATACTTTAATTAGTTACACCTACAAGTGTGGTTATACAACTACAATTTTTGGCAGAAAAAGATATATAAGAGAACTAAGCAGTGGTAATATTAATATTAGGAATTTAGGAGAAAGATTGGCAGTAAATACTCCTATTCAGGGTAGTGCTGCTGATATTATGAAATTGTCTACAATAATTCTCTTTAATGAATTACAATCTGCAGATATAGATAGTAATATAATATTACATGTTCATGATGAATTGGTATTAGAGTTAAAAAAAGATGATTTAAATAGAGTTGAAAAAATAGTAAGAAATTCATTGGAGAATTGTATGGAACTAAAAGTTGGATTGAAGGTTGATATAAAAACTGGTAATAATTGGTATATTTGATAAAAATATTTTATAATATATTTTTTTATGATATTGATAATTTTATTTTTGCATGATATTCTTTTCAGAATGTTAATTAATGGAGGGTGATTCTTAAGGTATGGTGAAGGAAAATTTTTTAGATAGAGTGACGGATGACAATTATATGATAGAAAATGATAATGGGGAAATGGTGCCTAATTATGATTTAACTATTATTAATTTCAATGAAGGGGATATACTAAAAGGAAAAGTAGTAAAAATAGATAAAGATGAGGTATTAATAGACATAGGGTACAAATCAGAAGGAGTCATACCATTAAATGAACTTTCTATTAGAAATAGTGTAAAGCCAGATGATGTTTTAAAAATTGAAGATGTTATAGAGATAATGGTTCTCCAAAAAGAAGATCAAGATGGGCGTTTGATTTTATCTAAAAGAAGAGCAGAAATGGAGCAGAGCTTTGATAGGGTTCAAGAAATTTATGAAAGTGGGGGAACAATAGAAGGTGAAGTTATAGAGTGTGTCAGGGGCGGACTTATTTTAGATATCGGCCTTAGAGGGTTTTTACCAGCATCTTTGATAGATGTTAGAAAAACAAGAGAACTCGTAGCTTATATTGGTGAAAAGTGTGTTTGTAAAATAATTGAAGTTGATAGGAACAGAAATAATGTAGTCCTTTCAAGAAAAGCGATAATTGAGGACGAAAGGAAGGAACAGAGAAAAGAAGCGCTTGACAGTATTGAGATTGGCCAGATTAGAAAAGGTGTCATTACAAGTATTGCTGATTTTGGAGCATTTGTGGATATAGATGGAGTAGACGGGCTTGTTCATATTTCTGAACTATCCTGGAATCATGTAAAACATCCTTCAGAAGTAGTAAGCGTAGGCGATGAAGTCAGTGTCGAGGTATTGGATATTGATAATGATAAGCAGAGGCTCTCCCTGGGTTTAAAACAGACCCAGAAGGACCCCTGGGTAGAGAAAATAAAGAAATATAAGGTGAATGATGTAGTTACAGGTAAGGCAACAAGGATAGTAAAATTTGGCCTTTTTGTTCAGATTGAAGAAGGTATGGAAGGTCTCGTACATATATCAGAATTAAGTGTTGAGCCAATAAGTAGACCCAGTGAGGTAGCAAAAATAGGAGATGAATTAGAAATACGTATTATTGACATTGATTTTGATAAAAGAAGAATGGCTTTCAGCGTAAAGCAGGTTGCTAATCCTGTAAGCGAAGAAGAGAGAGAAGAGAAGGCAAAAGAAAAAGAAGCTGCTTCTAAAAAGAAGATTAAACCTGAGGAAATAAAAGAAAAAGTTTCTAAATCTGAGGAGAAAAAGAGTGAACCAGTAAGCGAAAAGGGTAAAAAAGCTGCGCCAGAAGACAAGGAATCTAAAGAGAAGAAACCTGAAGATAAAATCCTATCAAAAGAAAAAGAAGAATTTGATAAGAAACTTGGCGGGATAAGTCAAGAGGAAAAAGATCAGGCTATAAAAAAAATACTGAAAGAGTTGAAAGAGGAAGCTAATATAGAGTAGCAGGTTAGTATATTAATTCTTTTATGCAGGCTTTCAAGTAAGATTTTAAATTAGAAAATCATTTTTTTCATTTCACTACTATTAATATTCTTATTAATAATTTTTTCTTACCATTTTAACCTTTTTTTATTATATAATTTTAATTATAGATTTGTTCATATTTAAAAAATGAAAATACAACACTATTATGTTTTAATAAACTAAAAGTATATATACTGGAGGGGATTAAAATATTTATTATAGGTTTAGTGGGAAAAATTGCTTCAGGTAAAAGCACAGTAAGCAAATATTTAAAAAGGAAATTAAGAAATTCTTTAGTTTTGGATGTAGATAAAATTGCCAAGGGTATATATTCAAATGATGATGAGGTTCTAAAAAATTTAAAAAATTGCTTCGGAAGCAGTATTTTTTCCTCAGCCTGGAAAGTAGATTTTAATGTCCTGGCTAAAAGAGTATTTTCCAGTAGTATAGAACTTGCAAAGTTAAATAAAATAATGTTTCCTGCAATAAGGAGAGAAGTTAAAAAAATTATAAACAACAGTTTGGAGAAAAATTATATAATTATAGATGCTGCAGTTCTTTTTGATTCTAAATTAGATTTACTTTGTGATTATATAATACTGCTCAAGGCAGATAAAAGCTTGAGAAAAAAGTTATTAAAAAATAAGGGAACAGAGATTAGTGATAAGAATATAGATTTACGATTGGATGGGCAGCGTATAAAAATTAATAAAAATCTTGTAAATTTTACAGTAATTAATAATGGTTCAAAAGCGGATTTATATAAAAAAGTTGAAGACATTTTAGAGAAAATTAATGATTGTCGAATTTAAAACTAAAAAAAAATTTGAAATTATATCTAATTACTCTCCCCAGGGAGATCAAGGCCGAGCTATATACAAATTAACTAAAGGCCTGGAGAAAAATTATAAATATCAGACTTTACTTGGTGTGACAGGGTCAGGAAAAACCTATACCATAGCTAATGTTATCAAGGAGGTTCAACTTCCTACTCTGGTACTGGCCCCTAATAAAACTCTTGCTGCTCAACTCTGTAATGAGTTCAAGGAATTTTTTCCAAATAACAAAGTTGAATATTTTGTAAGTTATTATGATTACTACCAGCCTGAAGCTTATATTCCAAACAAAGATATGTATATTGAAAAAGATACATCCATAAATGAAGAAATAGAAAAGCTAAGGTTATCCACTACTAATTCACTTTATACGAGAGATGATGTAATAATAGTTGCCAGTGTATCTTGCATATATGGTCTTGGTTCTCCTTCTGAATACGGAAAACAAAGGATAATTGTAGGTAAGGGGGAGGAATACCCAAGAGAAAAAATAATCAATAATCTTGTTAATATCAGATATGAAAGAAATGCTTATAATTTTACCCAGGGTAAATTCAGAGTCAGGGGCGATATTTTTGAAATATTTCCGGCTTATCAGGATAGTGCAGTAAGGCTTCAACTGTTTGGAGATAAGATAGAAAAAATTACAGAATTTAACCCTGTTTCAGGAGAAATTTATAAAGATATAGAGATGGTAATTATATCTCCTGCTACTCATTTTCTAACTACTGTGGAATGGGTTGAAAGGGCTTTAAAGAGTATTAAGGAAGAACTAATAGAGAGGATTAAATATTTTAAAAAGGAAGGCAAGCTGGTTGAAGCTCAAAGGTTAGAGTCTAGAACAAAATATGATATGGAAATGATTTCTGAATTGGGATTTTGTGGTGGGATAGAAAATTATTCAAGACATATTCTTGGCAAGAAACCAGGGGAGCCTCCAAACACATTAATTGATTTTTTTCCTAAAGATTTTCTTACAATTATTGATGAATCTCATATTGCTGTTCCGCAAATAAGAGGAATGTTTGAAGGAGACAGATCGAGGAAACAGAATCTTGTGGATTATGGGTTCAGGCTTCCTTCTGCCCTGGATAATAGACCGCTAAAGTTTGAAGAATTTGAGGAAAAGAATAAAAAAGTGATTTTTACGACTGCTACTCCTGGTCCGTATGAAGGAAAAGTCTCGGGTATTGTTGTGGAGCAAATAATAAGACCAACAGGGCTTGTAGATCCTCAGGTTTTAGTAAGGCCTACAGAAGGGCAAATCCAGGATTTAATAACTGAGATCAGTAAAAGAATTAAGAAAAAAGAAAGAGTTTTAATAACCACCCTTACAAAAAAAATGGCTGAAGATTTAACCGATTATTTAGCCAACAGGAGTATTAAAGTTAGATATCTTCATTCGACAATAGATACAATAGAAAGAATAGAAATATTGAGGGGATTGAGAAAAGGGGACTTTGATGTTCTTGTTGGTATAAATTTACTTCGAGAAGGGCTTGATTTGCCCGAAGTTTCTCTTGTCGCTATTTTAGATGCAGATAAGGAAGGTTTCTTAAGATCTGAGATTTCCCTAATACAGACAATTGGTAGAGCTGCTAGAAATGTTGATGGAACAGTTATAATGTATGCCGATAACATTACGAAATCTATAAAAAATGCAGTTAATGAAACAGACCGAAGGAGAAGATTGCAGAACAATTATAATAAGAAGAATAATATAATACCTAAAACTATATCAAAAAATATATCAGATATATTATATGCAAGTGGAATAAGATCAAAAGTTGAGACAAAGAAGAGCTATAAAGTAAAAGATAGGAAAGAAGAGTTTGAAAAAGAAAAATTATTGGATATGGATTTATCAAAAATTGATAGTATTATAAGTGGTCTTGAGGAAGAGATGAATTTAGCTGCTAAAGAATTAAATTTTGAAAAAGCAGCTACAATAAGAGATGAGATAAAAAGAATAAAGAAAATTTTAAATATTGATACAAAAAAATAAAATGAAGCCAGAAATCTTTATTAAAGGTGCAAGAGAGCATAATTTAAAGAATATAAATTTAAGGATTCCAAGAGAAAAATTTGTAGTATTTACAGGAGTCAGTGGATCCGGGAAATCATCTCTAGCTTTTGATACTATTTATGCTGAAGGTCAGAGAAGATACGTTGAGTCACTTTCTTCTTATGCCAGGCAATTCTTAGGACAGATGGATAAGCCAGATGTAGATTTAATAGAAGGTCTATCTCCGGCAGTATCTATAAATCAGAAGGGAGTTTCTAAAAATCCAAGGTCTACTGTTGGAACGATTACTGAGATTTATGATTATTTAAGGGTCCTTTTTGCAAGAATTGGAACACCATATTGCTATAAATGTGGAAGGTTAATTACTAAACAGACTGTAGATCAGATAGTAGATAAGATACTGGAGATGCCGGATGGAACAAAATTTCAAGTTCTTTCTCCAATTATAAGGGGCAGAAAAGGTGAATATTTAAAGACATTTGAAAATATTAGAAAAGATGGGTTTATAAGGGTAAAGGTTGATGGAGAAGTTCATGAGTTGCAGGAAAATTTTAATATAAAGCTGGATAAAAACAGAAAACATAATATTGAAATTATAGTTGATAGATTAAAGATAAAGACAGACATTAAAAAAAGGCTTTCAGAGGATATTGAAATTTCTCTTGGTGAAAGTGGTGGATTAGTATATATAGAGCTGACTGAAAGCGGCGAGATTCTTAGTTTTTCAGAAAGTTTCTCATGTGTGAATTGCGGAATAAATTTTGAGGAAATAACTCCAAGAATGTTTTCATTTAACAGTCCCTACGGAGCTTGCAAGGATTGTGGAGGGCTGGGTTTCAGAAGGGAAATTGATCCATCGTTAATTGTTGAAAATCCTGAGCTGAGTATAATTGATGGTGCAATTCCTTTCTTTAATATGAGCTATTCTAATTATTATTCTCAAATTATAAAGAGCTTAGCAGAGCAGTATGGCTTTAATCTAAATACTCCATATAAAGAGATGGATGAAAAATTTAAGCAAATTATATTGTATGGCACAGACGGGGAGAGAATACAAGTAAAATATGTAAGTCATAAAGGAGATGTCAGGTATTACCAGCTAAAGTTTGAAGGTCTTGCTAATAATTTAAGCAGGAGGTATTTAGAAACAGAATCTGAAAGTCAAAGGAGCAAGATTGAGAGAATGATAAGCTCAATACCCTGCAGTACATGTAATGGAGAAAGGCTCAGACCGGAAAGTCTTGCGATAAAGATTGCAGGATTTTCAATAGCTGATTTTTGCAAGTTAACAATAGAGGAATCTATTAAATGGTTAAGTAATTTAAAATTAACTGATCGACAGAAAATTATTGGTGAAAGACTGGTTAAAGAAATTAATGAAAGATTGAACTTTTTAAAAGATGTAGGTATTGGTTATTTAACAATTAATAGAATGGCAGGTACATTATCTGGAGGTGAATCCCAAAGAATAAGACTTGCAACCCAGATTGGTTCAGGCTTGGTTGGAGTATTATATATATTAGATGAACCAAGTATTGGACTGCACCAGAGGGATAATAAGAAATTGATAAATGCTTTAAAGAGACTAAGGGACCTGGGTAATACAATTATTGTCATAGAACATGATGAGGAAACCATGAGAGAGTCTGATTTCATCGTAGATATTGGACCTGGGGCAGGAGTCCACGGCGGAGAGATTGTATTCAGTGGAAAGTTAAATGATATATTAAAATGTGAAAAATCGATAACAGGAAAGTATCTGTCAAAAGAAAAGAGCATACCAATACCGGCGAAAAGAAGAAATGGAAATGGGGAATATATAATAATAAAAGGAGCAGGAGAGCATAATCTAAAAAATATTGATGTTCGTATACCACTGGCTAAACTGGTTTCTATAACAGGAGTTTCAGGTTCTGGTAAAAGCACATTAATAAACGAAATTTTATATCCTGCTCTTTCTAATATTTTAATGCGTTCTATTAAAAAACCTGGAAAACATGCTGGTATTGTTGGATATGAGAATCTGGATAAAGTAATAGTAATTGACCAGTCTCCAATTGGCAGAACCCCTCGTTCTAATCCTGCAACCTATACTGGTATTTTTACATATATCAGGGAACTTTTTTCAAGGATAATAGATTCTAAAATGAGAGGATACAAGCCTGGCAGATTCAGTTTTAATGTCAGGGGTGGGAGATGTGAAGCATGTAAAGGTGATGGGGAGATAAAAATAGAAATGCATTTCTTGCCTGATGTTTATGTTCCCTGTGATGTGTGTAAGGGTAAAAGGTATAATAGGGAAACTCTTGAGATAAAATATAAGGGTAAAAATATTGATGATATCTTGAATATGACTGTGGAAGAAGCATTAAAATTTTTTGAAAATATACCCAGAATCAGAAGGAAATTAGAATTTATCAGTGATGTTGGTTTAGGATACATAAAACTTGGCCAATCTTCAATAACTCTTTCAGGAGGAGAAGCTCAAAGAGTCAAGCTTTCAACTGAGTTATCTAAAAGAAGTACTGGCAGCACCCTGTATTTACTGGATGAACCTACCACAGGACTGCATTTTGATGATATAAGTAAACTACTTAAAATATTAAATAGGCTTGTAGAAGCAGGAAATACTGTAGTTATAATAGAGCATAATCTAGAGATAATTAAGTCTGCAGATTATATAATTGATCTTGGACCTGAAGGTGGTGATAAAGGAGGAGAGATTGTGGCAAAAGGTACTCCTGAAGAATTAGCAGAAAATGGGTCCTCCTATACGGGAAAGTTTTTAAAAAGTTTTTTAAAAAAAGCAAATGGATGTTAAAAAAACTTTAAGTGTTTTACCAAGAAAAACAGGAGTATATATTTTTAAGGATTCCAGTGGCAGAATTATTTATATTGGTAAGGCAATTAATATATATAATAGGGTAAGAAGTTATTACCGGAAGAATGATAGCACTGATAATTTGTATCATGTAATATTTTATTTTGTAGATAAGATAAATTCTATAGATTATGTAGTCACAGATAACGAGATTGAAGCTTTAATTCTTGAGAGTAATTTAATTAAAAGAAATAGACCTAAATATAATATAAGTTTTAAAGATGATAAATCGTATCCATTTATTGCAATAACTGAAAAAGAAAAGTTTCCCAGAGTATTTATTACAAGAGATAGAAACATTAAAGCAGCAAAATATTTTGGGCCGTATACAAATGTTAATGCAGCTAAGGATACTTTAGAAATACTGCGAAGAATATTTAAAATAAGAGATTGCAGAAAAAGCAAACCAGGCAAGGCGGCGGGAATGCCCTGTCTTAATTACCATATTAATCTATGTTCTGCACCATGCATGGATAATGTTTCTGAAAAAGAGTATAAAGATAATATAAATTATATAAAATTATTTCTAAAGGGCAGAGACAGTGTAGTAATTAACATACTTAAGTCAGAGATGCAAAAACATGTAAAGAATGAAGAATTTGAAGAAGCAGCAGAGATAAAGGAAAAAATTGATTCTATAACCAAGCTTGTAATAAGTCAAAGGATATTTATATATAGAAAGAATAGTTGGGATGCCGTTTCTGTTAGTAAGGACACAGATGAAAGTATGGCAGCTGTGAGCCTTTTTTCTTATAGAGAAGGTGAACTTATTGCAGTAAATAATTTTGTTATAAGTAATATAAAACATTTAAAAAATAAAGAAATTTTATCTGGATTTATAAAGAAATATTATACGGATATTGATAATATGCCTTCCAAAATCTATGTTCCGTTTGAAGTAGAAGATATGAGTATAATATCTGAATGGTTTAAAAATACAAAAGGGAAAAAAATAGAAATCAAGGTTCCTAAAAAGGGTGAAAAGAAAAAAATAATTAATATGGTTGCTAAAAACTCGAAATTATACCTTAATAAAAAGAAATTTGAAAAAGATGTTGGTTCAAGCAAGGCCTATAAGCATATATTGAAGTTAAAAGAAGTCCTGGGTTTGGACAATATACCGCGGAGAGTTGAATGTTTTGATATTTCCAATTTAAAGAATAGTTTTGCTGTGGGTTCAATGGTAGTTTTTGTTGACGGCAATCCTTTAAATAGTAATTATAGACATTTTAAAATTAATACTGTCAGCGGTCAGGATGACTGTAGGATGATAGAGGAAATCATTACTAGAAGGATTAAATATTTAAAAGGGTCGAAAATAAATATAGAAGATAGCTTTTACATCAAGCCAGATCTGATGGTAATTGATGGTGGAAAAGCTCAATTTAATGCTGCTTGTAATGTTTTAAGACAGAAAGGGATTTTTAATATAGATGTGATAAGTATAGCTAAAAAAGAGGAAATAATATTTTGTAATAAATATAGGAGTGGAATAAAACTGAATAAAAACTCAAATTTTATGATGATTGTAACAAAAATAAGAGATGAATCTCATAGATTTGCTGTTAATTATCATAGGAAATTGAGGGATAGGTATATGACAAATTCTATTTTGGATGGGATTAAGGGGATAGGCGAGAAAAAGAAGTGTTATATTTTTAAAAAAATTAATTCAATAGATGAATTAAAATCTAGCAGTATAGAGGATTTATTAAATATAAAGGGTTTAAGCTACAGGGATGCAGTGAAAGTCTACAATAGTCTCCATAAATAAAAAGTATGTTAAATTATAGATTTCATAATATTGGAAATAAGGTTAAAATATGCATTAATATACTTTAAAATACTACTAAATAAAGTATAGTTATGATAAGAATGATTTATGCTAAAACTTGAGAATAATTTTTATTTAAATTAATAAAAAGAGGGGTAAATTATTGGCTGATAAAAAAATGAATGATGAATATAGTATAAAGTTAATAATAATAACTGGACTATCTGGAGCTGGAAAAACAGAAGCATTAAAATATTTTGAAGATGCAGGATATTATTGCATAGATAACCTGCCTTCTTATCTAATATTAAATCTTATTAAGTTCTTTTCAGAAAGAAACAGGAATATAGATAAAATTGCAGTCGCTATTGATTTAAGAAGCGGATATTTCTTTGATGAAATATATAAAACATTGGATAATTTAAAAAAGAAAAATATCAAATATAAAATTTTATTTCTTGAAGCTTCAAAGAGAGTTTTAATGAATAGGTTCTCACTTACCAGAAGAAAGCACCCCTTAGTTGAAGATGGAGATGTTGGGGGAGGAATAGAAAAAGAAATTGAAAAAATGCATAAATTAAGAAAAGTATCAGATGTTATAATAGATACAACTTCGCTAAATGCTAAGGACTTAAGACTTGAAATAACTGAAAGAATATTAGGTAATAAGGAAAGAAGCAGACTTCTTCAAATATCTTTAATTTCATTTGGATACAAATATGGATTACCTGAGAACGCGGATATTGTAATGGATGTAAGGTTTTTACCAAATCCTTTTTATATGGATGAGCTAAAGGATCTTGATGGTGGGGATGAAAAGGTAGTAAGATTTGTGCTTTCCCGTGATGAAACAAAAAGATTTATACTTATGTTTGAAAAAATGTTGGATTTTCTGATACCAAATTATATAGACGAGGGGAAAAGTTATTTAGGTATAGGAATTGGCTGCACAGGTGGGAAACACCGGTCAGTTGTTATCTCAGAAAAAATATATGACTATTTAAAGTTAAAAGGCTATTCAATAAAGCTATTTCATAAAGACATAGATAAAGGCTAAAATTTACTCCAGGAATTTAGCAATACAGCAACTTAATTTTTTTCAAAAAATACTACTTAAATTGTTTGCGTTAGACTTCTATTCAATAAAAAAGTACTTGTAAAGCACTTTAGTATTTGTTATAAATTTGTTACAATTAGTAACTCAAGTGAGGGAAGTTTTCATTAAGCTGTAAGAGCAGCAAGATATCTCTAAAGTAGTTAGATTTTATTAATATTTTTTAAAATAGTAATTGATTGCAAAGGAGGCATGTAATGTCAATAAAAGTAGGGGTTAATGGATTTGGAAGAATTGGAAGGCAATTTTTCAGGGCAGTTCTGGAGTATGATAAAGCGAATGATGTAGAAATTGTAGGTATCAATGATTTATGTGATACTAAAACTCTTGCTCATCTCCTAAAGTATGATTCAGTTTACAGAGTGCTGGATGCTGATATTCAAGCTGAAGAAGATGGCATAATAATAAATGGGAAGAAAATAAGAGTGACATCTATTAAGGATCCTGCTGAGCTTCCATGGGAGGAGTTAGGTGTAGAAGTAGTTTTGGAATCAACAGGTATTTTTAGGACAAAAGAGGGTGCAGCAAAACATTTAAATGCTGGTGCAAAAAAAGTTATAGTTTCTGCTCCAATGAAGGGTGATGGTGCAGATATTACTATGGTACTGGGAGTAAATGAAGATAGTTATGATAAGCAAAATCATAATATAATTTCAAATGCTTCGTGTACTACTAATGCGCTTGCTCCTACGTGCAAAGTTTTAAATGATAGTTTTGTAATTAAAAAAGGATTTATGACTACAATTCATGCTTATACTAACGACCAGAGAATTCTGGATTTTCCTCATGAGGATTTAAGAAGAGCTAGAGCTGCTGCTCTATCAGTTATTCCAACTTCAACCGGGGCTGCAAGCGCTATAGGCCTGGTTATACCTGAGCTTAAAGGTAAATTAGATGGGATGGCAATGAGGGTACCTATGCCAGTAGGATCGGTAGTTGATCTAGTGGTTGAGCTTGAAAAAGATGCCTCAATTGAGGAAGTAAACAAAGCTTTTAAGGAAGCTTCTGAGGAAAGCAGATTCAAAGGAATATTACAGTATTGTGAAGATCCTATTGTATCTGCAGATATAATAGGGAATCCGTATTCTTCTATTTTTGATTCATTATGTACTATGAAAATAGGTAATATGGTGAAGGTACTGTCATGGTATGACAATGAATGGGGTTATTCTACAAGGATTTATGAATTGATTAAGTTTATAATGAAATAATTTTATTATAATCTGAAGATATTTATTTATTAACCGGGGCTAGTTTTGCCTCGGTTATTTAATGATTAGGCTTTTTAATAGGTATGATTGGGGAGAAAAAAATGTTTGATAAAAAAACTATTGAAGATATTGATGTAAAAAGAAAAAAAGTCCTGGTAAGAGTAGATTATAATGTTCCATTGGATGATAGTTTAAATGTTACTGATGATACAAGAATTAAACTTTCGTTGCCTACACTTAAATATCTTATAAAAAATGAGGCTAAAATAATATTAATGTCTCATCTGGGGAGGCCTAAAGGTAAGGTTGAGGAAAAGTTTAGGCTCACTCCTGCAGCAAGGGAACTTGAAAAATTATTAAATAAAAATGTAAAAAAATTTGATGAAATATTCTCTCCGGAAATAAAAGAGTATATTGATAATGAAATGGATTATACTGATATTGTAATGCTTGAAAACCTAAGGTTTAATCCTGGTGAGAAATTAAATGACAAGGATTTAGCACGTTCACTGGCATCTCTTGCTGATATTTATGTAAATGATGCATTTGGTGCAGCCCATAGATCACATGCATCCATAGTAGGGGTAACGGATTTTCTCCCAGCAGTAGCAGGGTTTTTAATAAAGAGGGAAATTGAAATACTGGTGTCATTGCTGGAGTCGCCAACACACCCATTTGTAGCAATCCTTGGAGGAAGCAAAGTTTCTGATAAATTAGTTGTGATTAAAAATTTACTGGACAAGGTAGATACATTAATTTTAGGTGGTGGTATGAGTTATACTTTTTTAAAGGCTAAGGGATACGAAATAGGGGAATCTATTTGTGAGGATGATCAAATTGATTATGCAAAGGATATGCTAGAATTAGCCAAAAAAAATAATGTTAATTTTATATTACCTGTAGATATAACAATTGCTAGAGAGTTTGACAGAAATGCGGATAAGAAGATTGTAACCATTGATTCCATACCTGCAGGATGGCAGGGGCTTGATATAGGTGAAAAAAGTATAAGCCTTTTTGAGAAAGAGATTGCAGGTGCTGGGACTATTTTTTGGAATGGTCCAGTTGGTGTTTTTGAATGGGAAAGATTTGAGGAAGGAACAAAAAACATTGCCAGGGCAATCTCAGACAGCGGTGCTGTTACTGTAGCAGGCGGTGGTGATACTGTAGCAGCAATCAAAAAGTATAATTTATCTGATAAATTTTCTCATATCTCTAGCGGTGGAGGAGCTTCTATGGAATTATTAGAGGGGAAAGTACTCCCTGGAGTAGCTTCACTTATGGATAAATAAATGGTTAATTTTTTAATATTTTGAAGGGATGATTAATTATGAGAAAGCCTTTTATTGCAGGTAACTGGAAAATGAATATGACTCATCTTGAAGCAATAAAGTTTATTGGAAATGTTGAATACAAATACGAAAACAAGAATGATTGTGAAGTATGTGTTTGTCCTCCTTTTACAGCTTTAAGGAGTGTAAAAAATATTATTGATAGTAATGCTCTAGATATAAAGCTTGGAGCACAAAATATGTATTATGAAGAAGCAGGAGCTTTTACAGGTGAGGTATCTCCATTGATGTTAAAGTCTATAGGAGTGGATTATATAATAGTAGGTCATAGCGAGAGAAGAGAAATATTTAAAGAAACAAATAAAATTGTAAATCAAAAGGTTAAAGCTGCTTTTAGTGTTGGACTTAAACCAATTATGTGTATTGGTGAATCATTAAGTATCAGGGAAAGCGGCAATGCTGAAGATTTTGTATTAGGACAGTTGGTTGAATGCTTAAGTGAAATTGAAGAAAAAAATATTGTTAATTTAACCTTAGCATACGAGCCTATATGGGCAATCGGCACTGGAAAAACTGCAACATCTAAAGATGCAAATGATATATGTTCAGCTATAAGGGGAAAATTGGAAAATCTTTTTGGTAAGAATATTTCTGAAGAAATTAGAATTCAGTATGGAGGAAGTGTAAAACCTTTTAATATAAGTGAACTTATGAGTATGACTGATATTGATGGAGCTTTAGTTGGGGGAGCAAGTTTAAAGGTTGATGATTTTATTGCAATAATCAATTATTAAATATTAAGCTGCTAAAAGTGTTACTAATTTAAAGCAGTAATAGCAGGAAATATATAAATAGAAAAAATATTGTAAGGATATAAGAAAAATATATGGTGAATATGAAAAGAGATACAAAGAAGCCAATATGCTTGATTATTTTAGATGGTTGGGGATTGTCTGATTGTAGGAATGGCAATGCTATATATCTTGCTGATACACCAAATATGGACAGGTATTATAAAATATATCCTAATACAAAGTTAGATGCTTCAGGGGAAGCTGTAGGATTGCCAGCAGGACAGATGGGAAATTCTGAAGTAGGCCATTTAAATATTGGTGCTGGAAGAGTTGTATTGCAGGAATTTACAAGGATATCAAAATCTATAAAGGGTGGGGATTTTTTTAAGAATAGAATTTTACTTGAAGCAATAAATAATGTTAAGAAAAATAAAAGCAGCCTTCATTTAATGGGGTTGGTTTCTGACGGGGGAGTTCACAGCCACATAGAGCATCTTAAAGCTTTGGTTGATTTAGCAACTAACAACGGAGTAAGTGATTTATACATCCATGCATTTCTTGACGGTAGAGATGTTCCACCAAGGAGTGCAGTACCATATCTGGAAGAAGTTGACAGATATTTAAGCAAGAAAAGGGTTGGTGAGATCGCTACTGTAAGTGGCAGATACTATGCTATGGATAGAGATAATAGATGGGATAGAACAAAAAGAAGCTATGATGCTTTAGTATATAGAGTTGGTGAAAAATACAGGACTGCAGTCAGGCTTGTTGAAAAATCATATGAGAATGGAATTGATGATGAGTTTGTCATTCCTGCATTAGTGGATGTCAAAAGTGAGGATAATGCAAAAATTAAACAAAAAGATTCATTAATTTTTTTCAATTTCAGACCGGATAGGGCAAGACAATTAACCGGAGCATTTGTAAGCAGAAAATTTGATAAGTTTAATAGAGGAAAAAACAATCCTGTTGTTTATTTTGTATGTATGACCCAGTATGATAAAAAATTTGATTCACATATTGCCTATCCCCCAAAAAAAATAAAGAATACATTAGGAGAAGTTCTTGCTGCTAATGGTTTAAAACAGCTAAGAATTGCGGAGACAGAAAAGTATGCTCATGTTACTTTTTTCTTCAATGGAGGAGTGGAAAAACCAAATAAGGGAGAAGATAGAATTTTAATCCCATCCCCAAAAGTAAAGACTTATGATTTAAAACCTGAAATGAGTATATATGAAGTAACTAGTGATGCAAGTGAAAAAATAAGTGAAGGCGTATATGATGTAATAGTATTAAATTATGCAAATCCTGATATGGTTGGTCATACAGGATTTCTTAATGCAGCTATAAAAGCTGTAGAAGCAGTGGATAAATGTCTTGGTAAAGTAGTTAGAGCATTAGGTGAGGTTGGTGGACTGGCTTTAATAACTGCTGATCACGGAAATGTTGAAGAGATGTTATGTCCAGAAACTAATAAACCAGTAACTGCTCATTCTACTTCAATGGTTCCTTTTATAGTCTGTGATGAAAATATTAAAAATCTAAGAGGACAGAACAGCGGTGAGTATTGCTGTTTATGTGATATTTCGCCAACAATACTGGGACTATTAAAAATTGCAAAACCTGATGAAATGACTGGAAAATCGATTATAATAAATAATAGGTAATGTTTTTTAAAAAATAAGTATAAAAATAAAATTAAAAAAATAGTTCTTTTTATATCTTTTTTTTGATAAAATGTTAATCTATTTAATAATTATTTGTATAATATTTATTTATCAGGTTTAAATAAAATTAATTTTAATTGATAAGGAAGTAAAAATGGGTTCAATTTGGTTAAATATTATGTATGGAATACATATTATTGTATGTGTTGGAATGATACTGTTTATTCTTCTTCATGCTGGTAGAGGCGGGGGAATTTCCGGACTTTTTTCAGGCATGGTTGATACGTTTGATGGTTCTGGAATTGTAGAAAAGAATCTTGATAGAATTACAATTGTTTTTGGTATAGTTTTTGCGATAACAACGATAGTATTATTTATTTTTTTGTAATTAAAAAAAGTTCTTACAGGATTATTTTACCGAAAGGAGGCAAATATTTATAGAAATCTTGTAGGTAACTGAGTAATTAAAAAGGAGGTATAAATGAAAATTAGTAGAAAAATAGCAATAATAATTGTTATAGCAGTTATTGTAACGCTGGTCGGAACAGTATTTGCTGGATGTAAGAAGGATGAAAAGGCAGGTGGAGTTTTTAGAATTTATATTCATGAACCAGTTACTCTAGACCCTGCAAATTGTTATGAAAGTGAAGGTATCCAGGTTGCAAGACAGGTTTTTGATGGTCTTGTTAAGTATGATCCTGAAACATTGGAAACAGTGCCAGCTGTGGCAGAAAAATGGGATATAAGTAATGATGGTCTGGTATATACCTTCAACTTGAAAAAAGGTGTCGAGTTCCATAGCGGCAGAGAAGTTGTAGCAGGAGACTTTGCATATGCATGGACAAGGCTTACACTGGCAGATACTGCATCTTATCTGGCATATCATGCAGCTCCAATAGTAGGGTATGATGAATGTCAGGCAGGCACGGCTGATACTCTTGCAGGCGTAAAAGCATTGGACGATTATACTTTGGAAGTAACATTGCAGTATCCATTTGGAGACTTTATTAAAACCCTTGGTCATGTTTGCTTCTATCCTGTAGCCAAAGAGGATGTTGATGAATATGGAGATTTATATGCAGAGCATATAAATGGAAATGGTGCATTTAAATTTGTTGAGTGGAAGCATGATCAGTATATAACACTGGAAAGAAATGATAATTACTGGGGAGAAAATGCAAAGTTAGATAAGGTTGAATATAAAATCTTTGCTGACGAGGATACTGCATTCCTGGAGTTTAAAGCTGGAAATCTGGAATATACTGCTATTCCGCAGGGTAAAATAGAGGCAACAAAAGAGGATGCTGAATTAGGTGACTTTGCTATAATTAAGCCTCAGCTGGCTATATACTATTTTGCTATGAATGTACAAAATCCACCATTTAAGGATAACCTTGCACTCCGAGAAGCAGTTAACTATGCTGTTGACAGACAAAATATCTGTGATGTTATAAATGAAGGAGTTCCAACTCCTGCAACTGGTTTTGTTCCGCCAGGAATTCCAGGATTCCAGGAAGATGCTATGAAATATACTTATGATCCAGAAATAGCAAAACAAAAACTTGAAGAAGCAGGTTATCCAGGCGGAGAAGGCCTTGAACCAATTAAGTTTGGAATAAATGTTGGATCGGGACATGAGATGGTTGCAGAAGCTATGCAGGCTGATTTAAAAGAAATAGGAATAGAGATAGAGATAGTACCGATGGAATGGGGAGCTGCACTTGAAGCTTTCCAGAATGGTGAAATTAGTTTCTTTAGACTTGGTTGGGGAGCAGATTATCCAATTATGGATAATTTCCTGTATCCGCTTTTCCATTCTGAATCCAGTGACAATTATTCAGGATATGTTAATCCTGAAGTAGATAAGCTACTTGTTGAAGCTAGAAAAACAATGGATGATGATGAGAGAGAAGCTAAATATAGAGAAATAGAAAAGATCATACTTGATGATTCAGCATTTGCTCTAGTGTATTTCTATGGTATAAGACGAATAGTGCAGCCTTATGTTAAGGGATTCTTCCTATCTAATATGGAAGATTATGATTTAAGTAAAGTATGGTTGGAAAAGGAATAAAGATTATATTGTTTACAGATGGTTAATTAGTATTAATAGCTAAATACGTATTGTTATAAAACCGTAGAGTTAATAGATACAGCCTACATCTATAAAGATGTAGGCTGTATGATGAATAATATTAATATTCTATATATACGGATACAATAAATAATTATAGAGATTTTTAAATTTTAGTAAAAGATAGTAATTTAATAACCTTTATAAGCTTCATTCTATAGTATTATAAAAAATAACAAGATATTAAAAAATAAAATATGCTTTTTTATATTATTAAAAGGATATTGCAAATTATCCCAGTTATAATTGGTGTTACATTGATATTATTTTTATTGATGTATGTTATACCCGAAGATCCTGCAAGGCTTATTCTTCAAAAAGGAGCTACTGAGGAAGCACTGCAAAATTTAAGGGTAAAAATGGGAATAGATAAACCTCTATATGTACAGTACTGGCGTTATATGAAACAGCTGGCAAAAGGTGATCTTGGTACATCATATAGATACAGACGTCCAGTTAATAGCATACTTGCAGATCATTATCCTAATTCTATCAAATTAGCACTTGCTGCTATTTTAATAGAAATATTAATTGGGCTAATTGCTGGGATAATTTCAGCTGTAAAAAAATATAGTTTCTGGGATGTTCTTGTTACTGTTTCCACAACTTTAGCAGTTTGTGTTCCCGTATTCTGGCTTGGTATGATAATGCAGGTTATATTTGGATTAAAATTAGGCTGGCTTCCAATGTCTGGTATGGGGGATGGAGGCTTAGTGTATTATATACTTCCTGCAGTTACTTTAGCATCAGTCTCAACGGCGTTTGTTGCAAGGATGACAAGAAGCAGTATGCTTGAAGTTATGTCTAATGATTATATAACAACAGCTTATGCAAAAGGTTTATCCAATTTTAAAGTAATTGGAAAGCATGCTTTAAAAAATGCTCTTATTCCTGTTGTAACGTTAATAGGACTTGACCTGGGTGCAATAATGGGAGGAGCAATTTTAACTGAAACTGTATTTAGCTGGCCAGGAGTTGGGAGGACCATATATCTTGCTATTTTGCAAAGGGATGCACCGGTTGTAATAGGCGGGACATTGGTACTTGTATTAATTTTTGTGTTTCTAAATTTAATTGTAGATATAATTTATGCGTGGCTAGATCCAAGAATAAGGTATGAAAAAAAAGAAGTAAATGTGTAAAATTATACTTTTTTAGTATTTTAATAATTTTAGATAATAAAAAAAATTATATTAAGAGTTAGTAAAAAGTGGAAAATATTAGTGAAATAGATGAATTAACAACAGAAAAAAAATACTTGAGATCTTCCCTGTATAAGGATGCGTGGAGAAGACTTCGAAGAAATAAGCTTGCAATGCTGGGTTTGGCAATTGTAATAATACTAATACTGATTGCACTTTTGGCGCCATTGATTGCACCATATGACCCGATAGCAAGGATAAAAAAGGATTCTTCACTTCCTCCAGGTAAAGCATATTTTTTTGGGACTGATTTACTTGGAAGAGATATTTTTAGCAGGGTTATTTATGGCAGTAGGATTTCAATAGAGGTAGGTATCGTTGCGGTTGGGATATCAGTTGTAATTGGATTATTTTTCGGTGCATTATCAGGCTATTTTGGCGGCGTTTCGGATTCAG
>JADHVM010000050.1 GCA_016783985.1 Actinomycetota bacterium | reverse complement strand
CATCAGCTAAAATTATTGTAGGATCATTTACAAGTGCTCTTGCTATGGCTACCCTCTGCCTCTGTCCTCCTGAGAGCTCTGATGGCCTGTGTTTTTCCCATCCTATAAGTCCAACTGAGTCAAGTGCGCCCATTATCCTATCCCTTCTACCTTTTCTGTCTCCTCCCCTAGAGTATATTAAGGGCAGCTCTATGTTATGGACTGCATTAGCTCTGGCTAGCAGATTAAATGTCTGAAATACAAATCCTATCTTGCTGTTTCTAATTTCGGCAAGGCTGTTATCGCCAAGCTTTGATACATCTACTCCTTCTAGGTAGTATGACCCTGATGTTGGAGTGTCAAGGCATCCTATTATATTCATAAGGGTAGACTTGCCTGAGCCTGATGGGCCCATTATGGATACAAATTCACCTTCAGCTACCTTAAGGTTTGTACCCCGCAGAGCCTTAATCTCTATATTTCCTATTCTGTATACCTTGGTTAGCTCTTTTATGTCTATTATGCTTTTGTTCATGGTTGTTGGTATCTATTAATTAACTTTAAATTTTAATGATTTATTTGATTTTTTGATTAAAACATCATTTGTCCAGGACGAGCTTCTAATTCTTCAGGCATGGATGTTATTATAATGTCTCCCTCGGACAATCCGCTTTTAATTTCTATATAGTCGTAATTATATATTCCAGTTACTACTTCTGCTTTTTTTATTTCTTCACTCTCAGTTAAAATATTCACATAATTTTTATTGTTTTCTTCATATATAGATTGAATAGGAACATAGATGATATCTTTTACTTCAGATGTAGTTATGGTTAAATTTGCAGTTAATCCATATAAGTAATAAGAACTGCCGGCGTCATCGGGCTCTACAGTGATTTCAAATGATATAATACCACTGATATTTTTAGAGATTGGTGAAATGTTAATAATCTTGCCTGTAAAATTCTTGCCAGGATATGCATCAAGAGTTATATATACCTCATCTCCCACACCAAGCTTGGCTATATCAGTCTCATTAATATCTGACTTAATAACAAAATCATCAGAAATAACTGATATTGCAGTCATGGAAGGTGATGCATATTCACCCTTAGAATAGAAAGAATCAAGCACTATCCCATCAAATGGAGCATATATTATATTATCATCTAAATCAAGCCTGGCAAGATCAATATTAATACTTGCTAGCTCAAGCTCAACTCCAGCCTGTTCTATAGCAAGTGCAGTAATAGATATCTGGCTCTGTGCAACTTCTAAGTTACCCAGATTTGACCAGTATGTTACTGACTGGCTTATAAGGGACTGCTCATGCCCTGACTCTGCTGCATCCGTAGCCTGCCTGTTTGTTGCGCTGCTCTGGGAATATGAGCCCTGGGCTGTATTTACATTAGCTTCATACTGTGCAATCTGAGTATCTGGTGCACTAGAGTCTCTTGCTGCAGCCAGTATATTGTTTGCATCATCTATTGACTGAAGAGCAGATGCTGCTGATACCCTTGCAAGTCCGTTTGCATCCTCAAGTGCAGTAAATGCTGCATCTGTTGAAGCCTGTCCCATCTCTTCATTAGCCTTGGCCAGCTGTATTGCTACATGGTTTGCATCAAGTGCTGCCTGGTAGTTAATCTTAGCTAGGCTTATTGCATTTTCTGCTGCTACTATACTTGTCTCTGCCTGCTCTATTGCAATGAGTATTTTCTCATTGTCTACCTCTGCCAGCTTATCACCTTTTGAGAATGTATCTCCCTTGCTGAGTATATACAATGTGTTACCTGACATTTGAAGGGAGTAGTTTTTGGTATTGCTTGTATCTACATACCCGCTTGATGTTACTGTTTGGGATATGTTTCCTTTAACTACTGTAAAGGTTTCTATGTCCAGCGGTTCTTTTTTACATGATAGGAAACTAAATAGAAATAAAAAAATAATTAAAGATGTGGTAAGAGATAGTATTATTTGTTTTTTACTGTTCTTTTTCATTTATTCCTTTAAATATTAGTAAACTTATTAAAATAAAATACTTTCTAATTCTATAGCCTTATAAAAAATTAAGCATATTTAGAGTAATTAGAAAAATTAGTTATGTCTAACTTTAATAGTATTTAAAATTTTTGTCAAGCTTTATTATAATCTTATAATTTAAATTTTAAAGCGTGTATTTTTATATTTTCTCTAAAAGGTAAAATTTAATAAAATTGATATTATTCTGTTATATTTTGCTTCAAAATTATAAGAGAAATTTTAGTATTAATAAAGTTTTTTAAGAAAAATTAAAGAAAAATCTATTATTTAATACATTTATTGTTATGTTATAATATTAAGGCTAATAGTAAAATAATATTATAAAAGAGTATTCTAATAAATAGAAATGGTTTAGATAAGAAGGAGATAGTAAATGGGTGAATTTACAACGATTGTTGAAGTATCTGCAAGAGAAATACTGGATTCTAGAGGTAATCCTACTGTAGAGGTGGAGACAATATTAGAGTGTGGGGTTGTTGGGAGAGCTTCAGTACCTTCAGGAGCATCCACAGGAACTTTCGAAGCAGTAGAATTGCGTGATGGTGATAAAAGCAGGTATTTAGGAAAAGGTGTTAAAAATGCAGTTGAGAATGTGAACTCTATTATAGCACCAGAACTTGAGGATATGGATGCTATTTTTCAAAGAGAGATCGATATGGTTATGATAGAATTAGATGGTACTGAAAATAAATCCAAGTTGGGAGCAAATGCTATACTTGGTGTATCTCTTTCAGTAGCTAAAGCCTCTGCTATTGCACTAGGTTTGCCATTATATAAATATATTGGCGGTGTTAATGCACACATTCTACCAGTACCGATGATGAATATTTTAAATGGAGGAAAACATGCAGATAATAGTGTTGACTTACAGGAATTTATGATAATGCCAGTGGGAGCAAAGTCCTTTACGAGTGCTTTGAGGATTTGTACGGAAGTATTTCATACACTAAAATCAGTATTAAAAAAGGAAGGAATGAGCACAAGTGTTGGCGATGAAGGGGGGTTTGCCCCAAATCTTAAAACTAATGAGGACGCTGTTAAATATATTATTAAAGCAGTTGAAGAAGCAGGTTATAAGCCAGGTGAAGATATTTACCTAGCATTAGACCCTGCTGCTACTGAGTTTTATAAAGATGGTAAATATAATTTAAGTGGTGAAGGAAAAATCTTAACAGCAACTGAGATGGTTGATTACTATCAATCTTTAGTTGAGAAATATCCAATAATTTCCATAGAAGATGGTATGGCTGAAGAAGACTGGAATGGATGGAAACAATTAACAGATAGAATTGAAGGGAAAGTTCAGGTTGTTGGAGATGATTTATTCGTTACTAATACTCAAAGGCTTTTAAAAGGAATAAAACTTGGAGTGGCAAATTCTATTTTAATAAAAGTGAATCAGATTGGTACTTTATCTGAGACTCTTGATGCTATTGAAATGGCAAAGAGATCAGGCTATACTGCCGTAATATCTCACCGTTCAGGCGAGACAGAAGATACAACAATTTCAGATTTAGTTGTAGCAGTCAATGCTGGTCAGATAAAGACAGGAGCACCATCAAGAACTGATAGAGTAGCAAAGTATAATCAGCTTATTAGAATAGAGGAAGAATTGGGAAGTGAAGCAGAATTTTTGGGAATAAACACTTTTTATAATTTAAAAAAATAAATTTGGGTGTTTAATTGATTATAACTTAAGTAAAGTAAAAGTATTTAATATTTTTTTCATATGATTAACATTAATAATAACAATAAAAATAATAGCGAGATTAAGAACCTAATAAAAGATGTGGAAAAGAAAATTGGGGGCAAGTTATTTCTTATTTGTCAAAGTGAGAGTATAGATAATAATTTAGTCCAGAATATACACTCACATTTATCAGAGTTAGGACAATTAGATAAAATTACAATTTTAATTAATTCATCTAACGGCGACATACATTCAGCTTACAGGATAGTTAATTCTTTTTATTGTCACACCAGTAACATTGAAATTATTGTAGTAAATAGAATTGGGAGCGCAGCTACTTTCATCTGCCTCAGTTCTCAAAAGATCTATATGAGTTGCGAAGCAGAACTTGCACCTTTAGATTCTAGATTAACTAGTGTATATGGCCAGATAAAAAATAAATCTGCATTAAATATATTTAAATCATTGGAATACCTGAGGCAATATTCTATTGAGATTTTAAATGACTTTGTATTATTATTTGTGAAAAATTTTAAGATGGATATAAAAGATGCAGTTAAACAATCAGGAAGTTTTGCATCTGAAATAATAAAACCACTGTATAGTAAAATTGATCCTAAAGAATTAGGTGATTTGAGAAGAGAATTGGCTACAGTTGAAGAATATAGCAGAAAGATAATGAAAAGATATGGTTACAGGCATTTAGATATAGGAGAGATAAACGAAATAATTAACAACCTACTCTGGAATTATACAGGCAGTGATTATATCATTGATCCAACAGAAGCAATGATGACTGGACTGAATGTTGAGATGTTGAATGAGGGAGTTGCTAAAAAATGTAAAGAAATTATTGCAAAATCTGGAGGCTGTATTGGCTTTATCGATAAAAATAATGTAAAAGGAAATAAAAAGAATGATAAATCAGAATAGTATAAAAATTAGTGAAATTATAAAAAAATCCAGAAGTGATGTAGATAAGATTATGAGATTATCCCGAGATAGATCATTTTGGACAAAGGATAAATATACTGAGGAAGATTTCTATAGAGACCTTAAAGAGATTTCTAAACCTATAGGTAAACATAATTAGCATTTTCTATTTTTTATAAATTAAAGCTATTATGATTTTATATATTTTTGGATAATATAGGTTTAATTTTGCTAGAAATTCTCCAAGCTGTTTTGTAAGTTACTCCTAATTTTCTTTGTAGTTCCTTGGCAGATATTTTGCTTTTTGTGGAGCTTATCAGGTACAGGGCATAGAACCAGGATCTTAAAGGAGTAGCTGACTTTTTAAATATTGTATTAGTCATTGGATAAATTTGGTTTCCGCATTTGTCACAGCAATAACATGTTCTATTCCTAATTTTATGATGTTTTGTAATTTTATTGCATTTATTGCAGTATATGTTTTTAGAATATTTAAAATCCTTCAGCCATTCCAAGCAGGAATCATTATCAGGAAAATCATTTACAAAATTTTTTATTGTATATTTATTCATTTTTTATAAATGTTTCAGAAATTTATAAAATAAGAATAATAAAATAGCACAAATTTTACATGTAATCAAGGGAAATTGTAATTTTTGCTAATAAGATATACATGTATTGATGGGATATTTTTATAATTTTTTTTATAAAAATACTTGACATTTTATAATTTAAGTATGATAATTATTTTATTAATATATGATATTTCTATAAAATTAAAGAAATATAATTAAAATATAAGAAAAATATTTTTATTAATAAACTAAAATATATAGATTTAAAGAGAATTGTAAAATTAAAATTGATTGTTTTAAAAAAAAATAATAATAAAAAAATGAAGTTAAATAGTATTACACATCTAAATATTTAGAGGAGGTGTAAAAAATGAGTAAGTTGATGAAAGTATTAATAGCTCTTAGCTCGATAATAGGAATTTGTTCAACAGTAAGATGGTAGAGTGTGTAAAAAAGTAGCAAAACCGTTATAATTGTCGTATATCTAAAGGAAAAAGGAAATACTGTTGAGTAAGGTAAAAGAACTGAGTACTAAAACCTATATTTATGTAGTTTTATTAGTAGGAATTTTGTTAGCAATTTACATACTGTTTAAATATGGGAATGTATCTGTTTTAGGTGTGGTGCTGTTTGGTATGTTGGTATTTATTGCAGATAATCTTTCAGCACCACTTCCAAAGGCTGGCAGTGTTTCAGTAAATTTTGGAATATCACTTGCAAGCTTAATTTTATTTGGACCTTCCACTGCATTAATAGTAACTATTATTTCAATTTTTAATATTAAGGAATTTAAAAAAAGAGTTCCTTTTTACAAACACTTATTCAATGCAGGCCAATACATAATATCCATTGGCATTGCAAGTATTGTTTTTAATTTACTTTATAAAGAGAATGTAGAATCTTTTTTTTACCCCAGTAATATTGGGGTTATTTTTTTATGTGCATATATCTTTTTTATGTTAAATACAATACTTACGGCAGGTGTGATCTCTATTAGCGAGGGGATAAATATTTTTAATGTGTGGGTATTTAACTTTGCCTGGCTTATACCGTATCATATTTTTTTATCTGCAATGGCAATAGCCATATCATTTCTTTATAAACTACATGGACCTTTTACGTTAATTTTTACTTCTCTTCCATTAATAATAGCTCAATATACATATCTATTAAGAATTAAAGAAAGAAAAGCAATTCTTAATAGTATTATGCAGATTGTGAAGATAATGGAAGCAAAAGATGTTTATACTGCGGGTCACTCGATTAGGGTTGCAAGTCATTGCGAGCAAATTTCAAGGAAATTAAGATTGAATGAACATGATATTGAAATATTGAATAATTTAGCAAATTTGCATGACATAGGAAAAGTTCAAATTGATCTTTCCATACTTAATAAACGCTGTAAATTAAGTGAGGCTGATTGGGTTGAAATTAAAAAGCATCCAATTGTAGGATATGATATTGTTAAACAGATTGATTTTTTAAAGGGTAAAGCTGATACAATACTTTACCACCATGAAAGAATAGATGGGAAAGGATATCCCTTTGGTAAAGAAGAGAAAGATATACCATTATTTGCAAAAATATTGGCCATTGCTGATGCTTATGATGCAATGACATCTGATAGACCTTATAGAAGAGCATTGACAAAGCAAGAAAGTATTGATGAATTAGAAAAAAATAAAGGAAAGCAATTTGATATTGAGATATGTGATATTTTTATTAATGCTATAAAAGAAGATCAAACGGGATTTAAAGAAGAGGAGAAGATATGA
>JADHVM010000049.1 GCA_016783985.1 Actinomycetota bacterium | reverse complement strand
ATTTGTTTATATAAATGGCTATATGGTTTTTGTCCATAATGACAATGGGATCTATATCACTTTCAAAGAGTTCTCTGAAGATTCCATCAGGAAGGTGGCTCACTATGCTCTTATTCTCTTCTCTTTTTTTACTCATTTTGAGTCTATTCTACAAAATATAATTCTTTAAAGTTTCTCTTAAAATATTATATCGTAATACTATAAAAATTCTATAAATTTTGCTGTCTAATACCAGATAAATCATAGCTTAGTAAATCGTTTTCTCCATGATGATATAATGATATTTCGCAACTCTTCGCTACTTTTTGCATTTAACCATTTCTTATCAAAATCATTTCCTTCTACGATTCTAATTATCCACATAAGAGAGTGGAGATAAAAATTATGTTCATCTGGTGTGTTGACTATTATGAACACTACATAGATTGGAGAAGACTTGTCTGAAAAAATAATACCTTCCCTATCCCTGACCAACATAAATTCAAATTTGCTGTGCCCCTGGATACTAATGGAAAGACATGCAACTCCAGAGTGTATAGTTATCTCGGACTCTTTTTCCTGTTTTAATAACAACTTTAATAACTTTTCTGGGTTTATCTTCAATTGTTCTGCCAATGAATTTGCCACTATTTTATAGAGCTCATCGGCTGATAAAGAGGTTTTGAGATCGATAACAGGACATCTTTCTATTAAATGCTCAAACCGTTCTTTAGTAATATTATCTCTTTCTAACAGAATTTTTCTTAATTCCTCATCTAGCAGATAACTATTTGATTTAATCCCGGTAATCCTTTTGACCACATTTAATAGAGCATATTCTCTTTTTATCTTACTTCTTGCATAGACCCAATACCAGCCAAGTGCGCAAATAATGAAAATAACAACTATTAGAAGTGAAATAATTCCCATTTTAAAAATTAGAAACCCATACCCAATAATTCCAAGTATTTGAATCCATGGATATAGAGGAGACCTAAATTTAGGTTGGTAATGTTGTACCTTGCTCTCTCGCATAACAATAACAGACAGATTTATAAGTATAAATAACAGAAGTATCATGGTAGAAGCTGCCTTGACAAGATTTTCTAAAGTTAAAAAAAATATAATAAAAATCATAAATCCTGATGTGAAAATTATAGAGAATGCAGGAGTTCCACGTTTGGATACTTTTCCAAAAAGACCAGGTAATAATTCGTCTCTACTCATAGCCATTGGTGTCCTTGAAGCAGCCAACAGACCTGCATTAGCTGTAGTAGCAAATGCTAAAAGTGCAGCAATACCCAGCATTATACTTCCGACTCTGCCCATGAATATACTAGCACCAAGAGAAATTGGAGTAAGGGAATTTTTTAGTTGAGCAGAGTCTACTAAGCCAACTGTTATAAAAATAACTAAAACAAAAAGTAAAGATACAATAATCCAGGAAATAAACATTGCAAGTGGTATATTCCGCCCCGGGTTTTTGACTTCTTCTGCAATGCTTGCAATCTTTGTTAAACCAGCATAAGAAATAAAAATAATCCCTGCTGTTGTGAAAACGGAACCAGTACCCAGGGGCATAAAAGGTGTATATCTATGCAGTTGAATGGAAAAAGATCCATAGACGATATAAAAAGTAAGTAAGCTGAGAAGAGCAATAACCATAGCTATCTGAAAGCGTCCAGCAAGTTTGACTCCGATTGTGTTAACAATAGTTGAGAATAGACAACATGCTACTGCAATAAATTTTATTTGCATCTCTGTAATACCTGGATTTAATATCAATGCAAACATACCTATTCCCAGCAGAGCAAAAGTGCTTTTAAGCGACAAAGAAAACCAATCAGAGAGCCCTCCAATCGTGCTCACATAGGGACCCATACTTCTGTCAATAAAAAAATAATTCCCTCCTGCTTTAGGCATAGCTGTAGCCAATTCGGCCTTGGAGAATATAGTAGGTATCATCAGAAAGCTAGCCAATAAGTAAGAAATAATTATAGAAGGGCCTGCTTTTGCAAATACAAGTCCTGGCAAAATAAATAATCCTGAACTGATCATTGCTCCAGACGCTATACAAAAAAGGCTAAGAAGCCCCAGTTCTTTTTTTAATTTATAAGACATTATTACTCTTCTATTACAGGCAAAAAGTAAATTATTTAAATATTATTCTATATTTGAATTTGAACCTCGAACCTTTAAATAGAATTTAATATAACTTATAAATGATATTTAATTGGTGAAGAGCCTATTTATATTATTACTTATTTATGCTGGTGTCGGAAGGGGGACTTGAACCCCCACGAACTATACCGTTCACAAGGCCCTCAACCTTGCGCGTCTACCAATTCCGCCATTCCGACAAAATTTTTATATTCTAATTAAAAACAAATACTTCTAAAAAATAGAAAAGTTTACCCAAACTATATAAATGTATTCTAAAAATATTGTCAAATTATGTCAATTAACTCTTAAATATTTAACCTAAATATTTACTATTAAACACCGCATGCTAAATATTAAATTCACTCTTATATATTAATTTAAAAACAATATTCCAAAATAATAAATTTTAAATGTAAAATAACTTAACCGCCCTATATTTTTGTTTATTACTATCTAGGTTTAAGACATAAAGCAAGGTGCTCCCACAAATTACCCTGCTCTATTAAAAGATTAATATCTTCATCTTCCTCTAATTCTTCCATCAATGATAAATCTGCTGGAATGCTAAGAATATCCACTTCACTGTTTTTAAGCAAGCTAATTAAATAATTTATATCTGAATTAAATAAAAACTTTATACTATCAATTTCAGGTTCATCTCCAAAATAGTATTCATTTTTTTCAAGTATTATATACTCTTCCTTTACCCAATTCTTTATTTTGTAAGGCCCGCAGCCAAATATATTGTTTTCAAAAAGATAACTTAGTTGATTCCCTTTTAATTTATCTTTAGGAAAAATAATGGTAAATAACCCTTTCCAGTTATCAAAATACTGCTCAAAAATAATATTAAATTCTTTCTCATTTACTATCTCAATATCCTTTATATTCTGATAATCACTATTATCATAAGCTATAGATTCATCTCCTATAACGGATTCCCATGTAGCTCTTATATCTTCAGCTGTTATAGGGCTTCCATCCTGCCAGTAAATATCATCTTTTAACTTTATATTAGCTGACAAAGTATGTTTAATATCATCCTCGGTATTATCTACAGATAATTCTTCAACCAGTAAAGGAATATATTCTCCTTCTTTATTGACTTCCCATAATCCCTTAATAATTAAGCTGCTCATATAACCTTTAAAAGAATTTTCATGAATAAATGGATTTAAAACATATGGTTCATGCTGATATCCTACAACAACCTCTTTGCTATCTGCTTCTCCTGATCCATTAATAATATCCCAATCTCCAATATTTTCCAGAAAATTTCCATCTTCAATATTTAGTTTTATACCATCTATTCTATTGTTGTATGCTATTGAAAAAATTCTACTGTATAACGGTAAAATAACTGCGTCTTCTGCTAAAATGTCCTGAAATTCTTTTGATAATTCTATCTTTTTTTCCGAGTCTTCCTCTCTATTAAACTTTCTTAGTATTGCATCAAATTCAGTATTATTATACCAATAAAAATTATTGCAATATGTATTATCATTAGTCTCTAGGGGCGGAATTTTTTCCGAGCAGAAATAATTCTCAATGTTTTCACCATCATATGTGTACAATGCCCATACTCCAAGTTCATAGTTTCCATTTTTTACATAATCTATATACCAATCTTTTGAAGACTTATTAAAAATCCAGATATTAATTCCAACTTTTTCCAAATCTTCTTTAATCAGCTCTTCAATTATCTTTCTTGATTCACTTTCCTCATTGGTACCAATTGTAATATACAAAGGATCACTTAAACTATAACCTGCCATTTTAAGATGTTCTTTAGCCTTATCCAAATCATAATAATACTGGCTCCATGCTGTAAAATTATAATCAGAATTCTTTCCAAATAAGCTATCCAGCACTAATCCGTAATCCCCTAATAACACCTCAACTATTTTATTTCTATCAATAGCATAAAAAATTGCTCTCCTGATATTTATATCATTTAGTGGGTTTTTGTCTTTTTGTTTACTTTTCATTTCTAAAAAAAATTCTTCATTACTAAACTCTGAAGGAGCACCTGAACTTTCCTTCTCTTCTTCCTCAGTCCCTTCATAATCTGAACTCAAGCCCAGTTCTCCATAATCACAGGAAACCATAAAAATATTTCCAATTAATAAAAATATCAGGATTGTATAAAATATTGTTTTATTTTTCATTATAAGATTAAAAAGATTTAAAATATTAGCTACGTCTACTTCCCAGCAAAAAAACATGCAGCCAGATGTTCTCTACCATTTTTTGAATAATCTTTTAATTTTGGTTCCTCTTGACTGCAAATATCCTCTGCAACCGGGCATCTTGGATGAAATCTACAGCCTGTGGGTGGATTTATTGGGCTCGGTACATCACCCTTTAGTATAATCCTTTTTCTCTTTCTTTCCAAATCAGGGTCAGGTATTGGAATAGCTGAAAGAAGACCTCTAGTATAAGGATGAAGAGAGCTTTTGTATAAATCTTCACTATTTGCTACTTCAACAATTTTACCAAGATACATAACACCTACTCTATTACTTACATGCCTAACTACTGATAGATCATGAGCAATAAAAAGATAAGTTAAATTAAATTCCTTTTGAAGGCCAGCCATTAAATTTAATATTTGAGCCTGAACAGACACGTCAAGCGCAGATACAGGTTCATCACATAATATTAATTTAGGAGTTAGGGCAAGGGCCCTAGCAACTCCAATCCTCTGTCTTTGACCGCCACTAAATTCATGAGGATATCTATTTATATGTTCAGGATTAAGTCCAACTACTTTCAGTAATTCTTTCACTTTTTTAATTTTACTTGCTTTATCTCCTATATTATGAATTTCTAATGGCTCACTTATAATATCACCAATTGTCATTCTTGGAGAAAGAGATGCATAAGGATCCTGAAATATTATTTGAATTTCCCTCCTTATTTTAAACATCTGTTTATGAGAAATATTAAATATATTAATTCCATTATATACTACGTCTCCACTAGTTGGTTCTATAAGTCTGAGTATAACTCTAGCAGTAGTTGATTTGCCGCATCCACTTTCACCAACCAATCCAAAGGTCTCCCCCTCTTTAATATAAAAACTTATATCATCAACTGCTTTTACCGATCCTTTATGACTCTGAAATAAAAAACCACTTCTTAAAACAAAATGTTTTTTTAAGTTTTTTACTTCAAGTAAAATATTGTCTTTCATTTTTTTATTTTTTAATCAATACTTTTTTTTGATTTCCTTTTAAAAACTCACCTGCACTATAACATGCAGCCTTGTGACCTTTTATAACTTCAATTAATGGTGGGTATTTTTTTCTGCATTTATCCATAGCATATTTACATCTGACTCTAAAAATACAACCTTCTGGTAAATCTATAAGACTTGGAGGAGAGCCCTTTATAGATTTCAATTTTTCTTTTTTCTCCTCATCAAGCCTGGTTATTGATTCCATAAGCCCCATGGTATAAGGGTGTAAAGGGCTATAAAAAATATTATTAACAGTTGAAAATTCAACCGGTTTCCCTGCATACATTACCATCACCCTACTTGCATATTTAGCCACAACCCCCAAATCGTGAGTAATAATTATAATTGAAGAATTTGTTTTAATCTTAACACTATCCATTAATTCCAAAATCTGAGCCTGAATTGTAACATCAAGGGCTGTAGTTGGTTCATCTGCTATTAATATACTGGGACTATTTGCAATAGCCATTGCTATCATTACTCTTTGTCTCATACCTCCGCTGAATTCATGCGGATAGCTATTCAATCTTTTCATTGGTTCAGGAATTTCTACCATCTCTAAAAGCTTTAAACTCTCTTTAATAATATCTTTTTTATTTAATTTTCTGTGTATAGTAATAGATTCCATAATTTGATTTCCTATAGTATAAACCGGATTTAACGAAGTCATTGGATCTTGAAAAATCATAGAAATTCTATTGCCCCTGTAATTCTGAAGTTCTCCTTTATTTATTTTCAATAAATCTTTTCCATCAAAAAGTATTTCACCGTCAACTATTTTACCTGGTGGCTGCTGAATCAATCTTAAAATGGATAGTGCAGTAACACTCTTACCTGAACCTGTTTCTCCTACAATTCCCAGTGTCTCTCCAAATTTTAAATCAAAACTTACACCATCAACAGCTTTTACCACACCGGCATCAGTATAAAAAAAAGTCTTTAAATTTTTTACTTCTAATATTTTATTACTATCTAAAATATTCACAATAATGTTAATATTCTTTTATTTTTTTCTACTTATTTTAACTTCGGATCGAAAGCATCTCTCAGGCCATCACCCAGCAGTACAAACCCTAGTACTGTTATCACTATAGCAAGACCAGGGAAAAGCATCATCCATGGTGCAATATCAATATAATCTAATGACTCAGCTAACATTTTACCCCATGACGGTGTTGGTGGTTGAACTCCAAGACCAAGAAAACTAAGCGCAGCCTCAACTATTATAGCTACTCCTACGTTCATTGTAGCAAAAACAATTATAGGAGCCATTGAATTTGGAAAAATATGTTTTGTTATAATCCTGTAATTGTTTGCTCCTAGTGCTCTTGCTGCTTCAATATATTCCTTATTTTTTATAGAAAGTATAGAACTTCTAAAAATCCTTGCAAATGATGCCCAGCCAAGTATTCCAATAGCTATAAATATATTAACAATTCCTGGTCCAAGAACAGTCATTATAGCAATAGCTCCTAAAATATAAGGAAAAGCAAAAAATATATCTGCTATTCTCATTATAACTGAATCCGAAACGCCGCCAAAATAGCCTGATAATGCACCGAAAAATAATCCAATTACAACTGATATCCCAACCGCAACGATACCTACCTCTATTGAAATCCTACTGCCATAAATAACCCTGCTAAAAATATCTCTTCC
>JADHVM010000048.1 GCA_016783985.1 Actinomycetota bacterium | reverse complement strand
TTAAAATCATTTGCAAGGTTAAACCAGGAGAACAATGGACTATTGCAAGACAGATGAGAAAAAGAATAAAGGATAAATTTGATGAAATTGGAATAGAAATTCCTTACCCATGCACTAATGTATATATGAGAAATGAAAGTTAGAATCACTTCTCTTATGTTTATAGGATTTCACTAATCTCTTTGTCATAAAGGATACAAATAATAGTAGTTTGATTAGTTGTGTACTTAACGTACATAGTGTACAATATATATAATATATTGTAATATCGGGAGGTAGTATTATGCAAACAGTATTAAAATCGACTGATGTACGTAAAGAGTGGAGTAGATTCATTGATGATGTAACTCGAACCAAGCCGGCTATTGTAAAGCGTAACAGGGATCTGTTTGCTGTTTTTTCTTTAGAACAGTTAGATTCAATCTTATCAGAATATAAACTTACTGCTCAAGTCGAGCAAGAAGAAGATGGTTCTTATAGTGGTGTTTTTAATGAAATAGATCTGATGACAAATGCTAGTGATATAGAATCTTTAAAAAAAGAATTAGCAGAGATATTAATAGAATATTCAGAGGAATACATGAATGAGTTTAAACTTCATTATAATAGCCTTAATCGTAGAAAACATTTTCCTTATGTTTATAGAGTTTCACTTATCTCAGATGATATTGAGGAAGTGAAAAAATTGTTTTCTTTTACTTATGGATCAGGTAAGAAAGCAAGCTAATGCCAAACTGGAGAGAGCTTAGAAGATTTTGCGAAAAAGACGGTTGGGAATTATATAAAAGTACTGATCACTATTATTATAGAAAATATATAAGTAATGGGATCTTCAAAAAGACTAGAATTTCAAGAGGAAGTAAAGAGATACCTAAGTTTGTTTGGAAAAATATTCTTAAAAAACAGTTACAAGTTACACAAGAATATTTTAATAAAATAAAGTAAATGAAGATAGAATAATATGACTAGAACTAAAATTAAATTTCAACCTAGAGTTAAAACATAGAAACACTAGATGACTATATTTAATCTAAATTAATTATGTCAGATTTTATGTCAAATTAATCATTGATTATTAGTAATAAATGTTATATTATCCCATAGGATAGTTTTAAAATTAGAAATAATTCTAAGATTTAATTGCTTTTTTATAGCAGTATTATCCTTCTGTTCTATTAAATAAGTAGAACCTAATTATAATTTTTAGTCCGAAGGAGGAGTATGGAATTGAGAAAATATGAGCTGGTAATTATTTTTGTTCCTACATTAGAAGAAGACGGTATATCAGAAGAATTATCTAAAATTACATCAATAATCGAAAAGAATAAGAGTAAAGTTCTAAATACAGATAAATGGGGCATTAAGAAACTTGCCTATCCTATAAAACATCAAGAAAATGGGTATTATGTTGTCCTTTATTTTGATAGTGATGGCAAAGTAATACCTGAACTTGAAAGAGTAAGCAAAATTAATGATAAAATCCTAAGGCAGATGATTGTCAAGAGTAATAAATAGTATTTTTTTATAAGTTTAATCTAAATTAAAAGGTGGGAAATTATGGCTATTGGTGTGAACAATATATCTGTACTTGGCAATATAACAAGAGATCCTGAATTAAGATTTACTCCTAATGGAACTCCAGTTGTCAGTTTTGGTATTGCTGTTAATAAGAACTATCAGGATAAGGAATCGGGAGAATGGATAAGTGATGCCGATTTTTTTAATGTTACTGCATGGTATAAACTTGCTGAAAACTGTGCTGAGAGTTTAACTAAAGGTGATAGAGTTTTAGTTGCTGGGAGACTTTCACAGGACAATTGGGAAGATAAGGATGGTCAGAAAAGATCAGCTGTTAAGATAATAGCGAATGTTGTTGCACCCAGCCTGGAGTATGCATCATGCAAAATTGAGAAAAATCCAAAAGCTGATACAGGAGCAGTCCCCAAGGATAGTGGAGGAGAAAGCATAGATATTACTGATGAAGATATTCCATTTTAAATCTGTATGAATTATTTTAATTAATATCTTGTATTATACGAGATATTAAAGAGATATATTTGTATTGAAGTAAAAGTAATTAAAGAAGGAGAAAATTAATTGCGCAAAACAATAAATAAAAGAAATAATAGGGATAGGACTAACTCAGATTTATTGAATGTAAGGCAAAGAAAGAGATTTTGTTATTTTTGTAAAGAAAATATAGATTATATTGATTATAAGAATATAAGACTTCTAAGCAGATTTGTTTCTGATAGAGGGAAAATTAGACCAAAGAGATCTACCGGTAACTGTGTGCAGCATCAAAAAATGATATCTATGGCGATAAAGAGAGCTAGGGAAATAGCTTTAATACCATACTTTAAAGGGTAAGGAAAATAAAATAAGAATACTTACCAAAAATAAGCATGTCCTTTGATAATTTAAGTAATAATAAAATTAAAAAGTTAAATTTGGCACTGCTGGCACTATTTACTTTTTCATCATTAGTAATTGTATTTATTGTTCCTGTTATTGGTATTATAGGGTTAGCAATACTGCCTATTCCAGCTACATTACTTGTAATTTCAGGCAGAATCAGGGATGCAATAATAAGTGCTGTGCTGGGTGTGATATTGCTATTTTTCTTTAATTATATTCTGGCTATTATTATCATAATAATAATTATCGCTGTATCTTTTAGTTATAGATTTTATATTGAACAGAATAAGTCTCTAAAATTTATAATAATTGGAATTTTTATTATTTTTCTGGCAGCAGGGTTTTTATATATAATGATGGTATCTGCTGTGAATAGGGTTAATTTTATAAGAGAAACATTGAATGGCTATAATAATTATATAGATAATATTTCTAGCGACTCTATTTTAAATGATTATGCAGGCTTGATGATGATAGATGATGCCCAATTTGAGATTGTTTTAAGCCAGACACAATATGTCCTGCGATTTATCCCATATTTGCTGCCTGGTATTTTTATGGTATGTCTAACTTCTATTGGTATTATTAATTATCAATTTAGCCATACTATTCTTAAAAAATATGATACAAAAATAAAACCGCTTCCTTTGTTTAAGAACTGGGATATTCCATGGTACTGGTGCTGGGGAATTATTTTAGGCTTGATATTAATACTTATTCCCTCTTTTAACAGTTCGGTAGATAAATTGATTGATGTAGTTGGGTTTAATTTATTAATTATATTTGGAATGTTATATTTTATACTTGGAGTTTCTGTATTATGGGGATTGTTTGAAAGATTTAAAATTAGAATGATTTGGAGAGTTGTTATCTTGGTTATGATTAGTTTGTTCATGGGCCTGATAATAATTTTACCAATTATAGGTCTGTTTGATACTTGGATTAATTTTAGAAGATTAAAGAGAAGGTAAATAGGAAGTAGATAGTTAAAGAGGAGGATAATTTGAAAGTAATATTAATAAAAGATTTTGGAAAATTAGGAGTTGTTGGAGATATTGTAAAGGTAAAGGATGGATATGCAAATAATTTCTTAATTCCTAATGGTGTTGCTATTAATGTAACTAAGGGTAATATAAAACAAATGGAGCTAGTTAAAAAATCAATAATAAAAAAGGAAGCTAAAAATGTGGCCGAAGCTGAAAATGTAGCAGATGCTTTAAAGGATCTTGAAATTAGTTTCAAAGTTAAGACTAGTCCAGAAGGCAAGCTTTATGGTTCTATAACAAATAAAGATATTGCTGAAGAGATTTATAAGGAAAGAAAGGTTGAAATAGATAAGAAAAAAATTGAACTTATAGAACATATAAAGGAACCGGGTGAATATGATATGGAAATAAAATTATATAAAGATGTTAAGTATAATTTAAAGGTAAAGGTTATCAGTGATGAACCAGTTGAGGATAAAGAAGAATCGAAAAAAGAAGAAATAGCAGAAAAGGAAGCTAAAGAGGAATGAAATATTACTTTAATGATTAAGGAAAGAGAATTTTATTAATTAATTTTTTAAAATAATACTAGATGCAAGAACGAATTAAAAAAAATAGACAGGTAAAAACCCTTGATACAAGCAGGTTGGAGAGAATTCCTCCCTATAATTTAGAAGCAGAGGAGTCTTTACTTGGTTCAATGTTAATTTCAAAAGAAGCAATTATTACAGTTATAGAAATTATAACAATAGAAGATTTTTACAGAAAAAATAACCAGGAAATATTTAAAGCTATTGTTGAATTACACGCTAAAGGTGAGCCAGTAGATCCAATTACACTTGCAGATTATTTAAAGAAGAACGGTTTTTTAGAGGAAGTGGGTGGAAAAACTTATATCCATTCTCTTATCAGTAATATTCCACTGGCTTCTAATGCAGAATATTATGCTAGAATTGTTAAGCATAATGCAGTTTTAAGGAAGCTTATCTATGCTGCTACAAAAATAGCAACAATGGGATATGAAGTTCCAGATGATCTATATATAACAGTTGATAAAGCTCAGCAGTTAATATTCTCTATTTATCAAGATTTAAGTTTTGGCAATAAAGATAGTAAGTTTGCTGTGATGAAAGATGTTCTGTCGGAAGTTTACGATCAGGTATCAAGTTTATATGAGAAAAAAACAGATTTAACTGGTATTCCTACAGGTTTTGTTGATCTTGATAAAAGAACATCAGGCTTTCAGAATTCTGATTTTATAGTAATAGCATCAAGACCTGGAATGGGAAAGACATCGCTTGCACTTGGAATTGCAAAAAATGCAGCTATGAATGAGAAGATACCAGTAGCTATTTTCTCTCTTGAAATGTCTAAGCAGCAAATTGCTCAGAGACTTATGTGTTCTGAGTCAAGAATAAATTTACAGAGGTTAAGATCTGGTAATTTAAGAGATGATGAATGGCCAAAATTAGCACGGACTATTGAAGGACTGGCTGAATGTAAAATATATATAGATGATTCTGCTTCCCTTACTGTAATGGATTTGAGATCACGTGCCCGGATGTTAGTGAGCTCATATGGTATAAAACTATTAATTATTGATTATCTTCAACTTATGCAGTCAGGAATAAACTATAAAGAGAATAGGGTTTTAGAAATAACTGAAATATCAAGAAATTTAAAAAGCATAGCAAAAGAATTAAAGATTCCTGTGGTTGCATTATCTCAATTATCAAGAGAGGTTGAAAGAAGGGAAAATAAAAGACCGGTTCTAGCGGATTTAAGAGAGTCGGGTGCAATAGAACAAGATGCAGATTTAGTTATATTTATATTTAGAGATGATTATTATGATGAGAACAGCAGTGAGGCAGGAACTGCAGAATTAAATATTGCTAAACATAGAAATGGACCTACTGGTAAAATCAAATTAACATTTCAAAAAAATTATACATTATTTTCCAATGCCAGTGAGTCGTATCAGGATGAAACGGAGGTGTAAATAAAATGTCAAGTATAGTAATTTTAGGCGCCCAATGGGGCGATGAAGGAAAAGGAAGGATAACTGACCTGCTGGCAAGTCATGTAGATATGGTTGTAAGATTTCAAGGAGGCAATAATGCAGGTCATACTGTGGTGTTAAATGAAAATGAGTTCAAACTACATCTTATACCATCAGGGATATTGTATCCAGATGTGATCTGTATTATTGGAAATGGTGTAGTGGTAAATCCTGAAGTACTTATAGAAGAGCTTGATGATTTAGAAAAAAAAGAAATTAATACTGACAACTTAAGGATTAGCTGTAATGCTCATTTAGTAATGCCATATCATATCATATTAGATAAAGCCTGTGAACATGGATTAGGTAAATCAAAGATTGGTACCACACATAGGGGAATAGGTCCTGTGTATGCTGACAAGGCTTCAAGATCAGGTATAAGAGTTCAGGATTTATTAGACGAGAAAATTTTTAAAACAAAACTGGAAGAGTCATTAAAATTAAAAAATGCCATTCTTAGTAAGATTTATGGGTTAAAACCTTTAGAACTGGGTGAGGTTTTTGATAAGTATATAGGGTATGTAAAAAGAATTGGAAAATACATAACGGAAACTTCATTTCTAATAAATGAGGCACTGGATATTAACAGGACAGTACTTTTTGAAGGTGCACAGGGAACATTGCTTGATATTGATCACGGAACTTATCCTTTTGTTACATCTTCTTCTACTATTGCCGGAGGGGCGTGTGTTGGTGCTGGAGTAGGACCAAATAGAATAGATGAAGTATTGGGTGTAGTAAAGGCTTATACAACAAGAGTGGGGTCAGGCCCCTTCCCGACGGAAGAAAAAACTGATATTGGTGATTATTTAAGGGATAAAGGGAATGAATATGGGACTACAACTGGAAGACCAAGAAGATGTGGATGGCTAGATAGTATTGCATTAAAATATTCGGTGATGATAAATTCAATTAAAAGTATAGCTATTACCAAGTTGGATATATTAAGCGGTATTAAGAAATTAAAAATATGTATAGGTTATAAATATGAGGAAAGGGTTTTTAAAGATTTGCCGCCTCATCAGACTATAATGCATAAATGCCAGCCAGTTTATGAAGAACTTGAAGGATGGGAAGAAGATATTGGAAGTATAAATAAATTTAATGAACTTCCACTAGAAGCAAAGAGCTATATATTAAGGATTGAGGAAATCATTAAGATACCGGTATCAATGATAAGTGTCGGCGCTGAAAGAAAGAAAATTATTATAAAGGATAAAAACTTAAAAAGAAGACTATTTAAGAAAGAAAAAAATCCAACTCTTATTGTTTGATTCTTTAAGGAGCCTTATGGATGTATTAGTAATTGGCGGCGGTGGAAGAGAGCACTGCCTGGTATGGAAAATTTCTAAAAGCAGACTTGTAAACAAAGTATATGCAATTCCTGGAAATGCAGGAATAGCAGAAATTGCAGAATGTGTAGATATCAGTGTATCAAAAGATAATTTCCAAAGCTTGTTTAATTTTGTAGAAGAAAAAAGGGTTGATTTAGTCGTAGTGGGACCAGAAGCACCACTTGTTGATGGGATTGTAGACTTTTTTAGTAAAAATGGTATTAAAATATTTGGTCCCAGTAAGAAAGCATCCATGATTGAAGGAAGCAAGGTTTTTACCAA
>JADHVM010000047.1 GCA_016783985.1 Actinomycetota bacterium | reverse complement strand
CAGGGTTTTGTTATATTTCATGATATAGTAGCTGGAAACTTTAATATAGATCACGTCATTCTTACTCCCCATGGCATATTTACTGTTGAGACAAAAACATACAGTAAACCTCCAAAAGGTGAGATTATCTGTAAAGATGGGAATATAATTGCCGGTAATATAAATTTAGGCAATAAAATAATTGTACAGGCAGAATCCCAATCAAAATGGCTGAAATCAATATTGAAAGAAAGTACTGGAAAAAATTATCATGTAATGCCTGTTATTGTATTCCCGGGCTGGTTTGTCAAACCAATGCCTGAAAATTTAAAAAAACTAATATGGATATTAAACCCGGAAGCGTTGCCATCTTTTATTAGCAATGAAACGAAAACAATAGATGAAAGCGATATTCATCTGGCAGCTTTTCACATTTCTAGATATATTAGAATGTATAATTAAAAGAACTAGAAGAGATAATCGTTAAATCGGAAATAAAAAAATAATTTATATAAAATTAACACTATAAATTTGATTGAATAGGAGTATTTATGATAATAGAACCACAAAAAGATAGCAGCATTAGTGAAGAGATATCCCTTGAGTTAGGTAATTATACTATTTTGGCTGGTGAGAATAATAGTGGTAAGACCAATTTAATCAGAGCAATAAAAGACCATGAGGATTTAAAAACTTATAAGAAAATTTTTGTTCCTGCTGAACATATACAACCGCAAAATGAAGAAACAAAAAGCTCAGCAGGAACGACTGATTTTTTTAAGTTTCTAAGGTCTATCCTTGAACCCATTTTTAGTAAAAATATATTAAAAGAATTAGTAGATAAGTTTAATAACTCAGAAGACAAAAAAAACTTTGTCAGTAATGTAAATAAAATTCTAGAAGATTTTGGTGTAGAAAAGAAAAAGTTTGATGTAAAAATCGCAGAGGATGAGTTTAAAGAAAACCTCATTATTAAAATAATAAAAGCTTTTGTAAAAGATCTATATGAAACAGATGTAGACGAAGTAGATTTTGAGAATATTGGAATGGGAACACAGAGACTAATAGTTGCTGCACTTATACGATATTATCAAGAGGAAAACATCGGGAAGGATGAAGAAGTGTTAATAATTTTTGAAGAACCTGAGGTTTATTTACATCCAAAGTGGAAAAAAGGATTGTATGACTCATTGCTTAAACTTTCTGAAAGAGAAAAAACAAAAGTACTAATAACGACACACGACCCTTATTTTATAGAACTGGGAAAGAAACAAAAAATTTACAGGGTATATCGTAATCCAGATAAAAAAGACGCTACGGCAATAGAGGAAATGGGAAATGGTAAATTGCCTTTTAAATCAGATTCCGAAATAAATTATTTAATTTTTGATATACCAAGTAAGGCATATTTTCTAGAAATTTATGAACATTCAAAACATGAAGCGGATTGTGATTCGAAAAGTTATTTATATTTTGATAATCATATGTTTAATACCTATTTCCAAGCAAAAGGAAAAGAACAAAACCGTAGAGATGATAATAATAACCATATAATGCTTGTAACTAGATTAAGACATGATATTGCACACGGAAACGACACTGATGCCGATCTTAGAGAAGCAACTAAAGATATGATTGATTTTTTAAAATCAATTCAACAGGGCAAAAAGGAATAATGTTTCTGCTAAAAAACTGGGCTTGTGCACCTCTGCATTTATAAGACAGGTTATAATAGATAAGGTGGGTTACGATAGTAAGTTAAAAGAACTAGAGTGATGAAAAAATAATAAATTTTTTAAGTAGAAATCTATGGGTTATATATTTTTAGATGAATCTGGAGATTTAGGTTTTGATTTCAAAAAACCAAAGACTTCAAAATATTTTGTGGTAGCTTGTCTGTTTGTAGAAAATAAAAAACCGATTGAAAAAATAACAAAGAAAACCCATTCAGAATTAAAGAAGAAACATAAAAGAAGATTCGGTATCCTGCATGCGGTTAGAGAAAAACCAATTACTCGCAAAAGATTGCTAGGAAGACTAAATAATAAAGACTGTGCTATCATGACAATTTATCTGAATAAAAGGAAAGTTTATACAAGGCTTCAGGACGAGAAACAAGTTCTTTACAATTATGTAACAAATATTCTTTTAGATAGGATTTATTCGAAGCGGTTGATTGCCTGCAAAAATAAAATAACAATCGTTGCATCCAAAAGAGAAACTAATAAATATCTAAATGAAAATTTCAAGACCTATCTGAATAGCCAAGTTAAAAACCACCACAAAGTTGAAATAGAAGCCGTTATCAAGACTCCATTCGAAGAAAAATCATTACAGGTGGTTGATTTTGTTAGTTGGGCAATTTTTAGAAAATATGAATATGGAGATAAGAGCTATTATAATATAATCAGAAGTAAAATAATGGAAGAAAATCCACTGTTTCCTTAAAAATGCAAAACCCCGTACGCTTTTCGAGCAACCATCCGGAAGCCCACGCACGAGGAATTACTTGCTATTATCAGTATAATAGTAATAAACACTATGTCAATAGTCAAAATTTGTTTCGAAAAATAGGTTGTTAGTGGTAAACTTAAAATGGAAATGGTGGCAGGTTTAAAACGGAATCTACACATAAAAAATATTTATAAGTCCGTTTAAGATATTCTTTTAATTTTTTAAAGAATTTAAATTAGAATACATGATTTTTTCAAATTTAAATTTAAAAGAAATTATAAATTCTAGATACTTAAAAGAATACGAAGAAGGTATCGAATCTTTTTATTTAGAGCTTGCAGCCCTAAATACAAATATATTTATCATTAATAAAATTAAAGAATTCCGACTTGATTTATTTTGTCCTCATGATAAATCCACATTTTTTTTAATGGTTATTAAAAATTTTTTCGAATATTCAATCATTACAATTATAAGACTTTTTGAAGATACTGGTTTTACTATTCCTAAATTTAAAGACAGAATAATAAACGACTACATTAAAAAAGAGTATAAAAATGCTTTTATAGATAGATTTAATAATATAAAATTTGATGATTTAACAAACGATATTTTAAAACGTGTAAAACACTTAAGAAATAAACGTTTTGCTCATATAATAAAAAATAAAAAAGATATTAAAAATGTCAATATTGAAGAATTGGAAAAAATAATAAACTATATTAATTTATTTTTCCAAAATTTATCTTTTAACACAGGTTTTGATATGCTACCAATACCATATAGCAAAAAAGTACAACATCCAAAAGATTCAGATTCAAGGCCTGATATTGAAAGGATTTTAGACTCTGTAGCTAAAGAGAGTGCTTTTTTAAATACTCCGGAAAGATATAGTAAATATCCACAAGTTTGGATAGGTATAAAAAAAAATTGGAGTGAAGAAACACTGAATGTTTTTTATAAATATAGAGAAAAATTAGGATTACCAAAAATATGAAAGAAAAAAATAATTTTTTACTTAAAATACGTTTTGGAAAGTCAAGTTCTCAAAATTATATAAAAGCAGTTAGCAAAGCAAAAAAATTCCTAAACTTTGATCCAATTTCTAAAGATAACAATTTTAACAACATTTTAATCAATCATATTGAATTATTAGAAAAAATAAGACAGGTAGAAAAATTAATATTATTAATAAATAACTGGAAATCTACTGAATTTTTTATTAATGAGGAAGAATTAGACCATGATGATCTAAGGAATTTATTATTAATAATAAATTGTAATAAAAAATATCAAGAATCTGTTATACCAGAAAATAATTGTGCAAGTTATAATGGTAAAAATAAATGGGGTTGTAAATTTTTAAATGAATTGATTTTCGATCCTGAAGATTATTATCACCAAAAACAAGGTTGGTGGGACTTCGGACAATTTAGTTCCAAAAACATTTGGAAAGTTGACAAAGAAAAATTAATTGATTTATTAAAAAGAGAAGCAAATTTAAAGCATTTATATTTTTGCAATGTTTTTGATTTTATTAAAATTTTAAACATTCTAAATAACGAAATACCTGATGAAATAGATATTGAGAATTCTAATAACTGGGATTATAAATTTGAAACTTCTAATTCTGGTAACATATTAGAGAAAAAACCTGTAGGAATAACTTACAAGCGTATATTCAGTCATACTATAAATATTTTTGGAGATACAGATTCACAAGTATACGATAACTTAGGAAAAAATAGAAATATTCCTGATATTAAGTTTGAAGATATAGGCGGAATAGATGACATTATTCAAACAATTAGGGAAATTATAGAGCTTCCATTAAAGAAACCGGACTTAATAAGTTATTTAGGAATTAAGCCACATAAAGGAATTTTACTATATGGTCCACCTGGATGTGGTAAGACTATGATCGCTAAAGCTATAGCCAATGACATTAATGCCCACTTTATATCAATAAAAGGACCAGAATTACTAAGTAAATGGCATGGTCAATCTGAAGAAAACTTAAGGTCAATCTTTGAACAAGCTAAAGAATTACAACCTTCTATAATCTACTTTGATGAGATTGATTCTATAGCACAACAAAGAAGTTCTGAAGAATCTCTAAGATTTGATTCAAAGTTTGTAAATCAATTGCTAACTTTAATGGATGGAATTGAAGATTATGGCAATATTTGTGTGATTGCTTCTACAAATAGAAAAGAGCTGCTTGATGATGCTATTCTTAGACCTGGTAGATTTGACTTCGAGATAGAAATTAAAAAGCCTACATTAAAAGGTTGCTTTGAGATATTTTCGAAATGTATAAAAAAAATGCCAGTAGATAAAATTTTTGATGTCAATTCTTTTTGTAAAAATCTTTATGGATTAACTGGGGCTGATATTGCATTTGTAGTTAGAGAAGGTGCCTATATGTGTCTTCGCAGGATATTAGATTTGTCAAAATTGCTTTATAGAGATAATTTTAAAAAAGAAGATTATTCAAAATTAATTATAAAAAAACAAGATTTTGAAGAAGCTTTAAAAATAGTGAAAGATAAGACAATTTATAATTGAAGAAGCTCTTTCCAATCTAAAAGAAACTACAGAATTATATCTTGAAGAATTTTCTGTTTCAGATGTAAACTGATTTATACTGACTACCTTTGAGGTTTCTAATGTCTGAATTAAATATTTAATATTTGATAAAGATTAATTATTTTAATACTATATAAACAACAGATCTCATCACGCCTCTTAACAATGCGTACCAGGGTGAGACTTTTTATTTGCTTATAAGCTGCCTACTAGATACTCGATTTAAAATTTTTTTCCTAAATAAATCTTGTACTAAATAGAAAAAATAAATTGAAAAATTACATATCCCCCGTATAATTAAATCTGTACAATTAAGCTCTTGCAGTGTAATAACTGTAAGAATCTCTTGAGAAATATACCCTATCTAGTTGGCTTATAAGATAAAAAATAGTTGGAGTTAGCCTATAAGCCGAGTTCTGTACTAAATAGATACAAGCCCTTTTTGATTTAAAAAGGGCTTGTATCTATTTAGACAAATATAAAAATTATATCAAATAAAAATTGCTATTCAGTTTCTTCCATACCCTTCTTTAATTCCTCAGCATATTTCTGCGCCTGCTTTTTTACCTGTGCCGTTTTTTCAGTAATAAATTCACAGGTCTTGCCGCAACATTCTTCCATTTGTTCCCTTAATATTTTCCGGGTTTCTTCACCCTTGCGTGGCGCAATAAGAATACCGGCCAGGACACCCAGTCCGAAAATAAGCAGAGTACAACCAAAGGCATTGGAACTTTTCATATTATTTTTGCTCCTTCCTGGCTCTTCTTCTTTTTCTCGCCTTTATAACCTGCCATACTATGATTAATATTATTCCTATTAAAATCCATAGCGGAGCAGTTATAATTATTACTACAACCAACCAATTAAATACATTTACTGCTCCCCTCAAACCTCTCTTTAACGCTTCAACGAATCCCCATCCGGCAACAGTTATAGGTTCGGGTTCATGGAAGTAAACATCAATAGTAGAAAAAGATACCATATCGTCCAGGTATTGCATTCTTCCCTTGATTATTTCAATCTGCTCCTGAACATTACTCAATTCTCTCTGTACTTCTAAACTGTCACTGACTTTTTTTGACTCCTTCATTAGATCCAGAAGGACTTCCTCCTGAGCTTCGTAGTTTCTAAGCCTGCTTTCAAGATCGGTGTACTCCTGTGTCACATCCTGTCCGGAACTTGAAGTACTTTTAACCGTACCCATTTCTTTAGCCCTATTTAAAGCAGAATTATATTTATTGGAAGGGATCCTTATAGTTATGCTTCCACTGGTCAGATTGCCCTCGGAATCAGAATAACTCTGGCTATTTGAAACAAAACCGCCATTCTGCTCTGCAAGATTGGTAAGTCCAAACATTGTACTTTCAAATTTCCCCACCTCAATCTCAAGCTCAATATAGGCAGTTTTAATAACTTTCCTATCACCGGTAACCGGAATTTCACCATACTGGGTCTCCGCATTACCGGCAATCTTCTCTTCTACAGCAAATTCTTCTGCCATCTCCATAGCCGGAGCCTCTTCTTCCCTTACTGCTTCTGGTTCTCCATAAAATTCAGCTTCCATTACTGCTTCTTCCTCTACAGCTGATCTGAAACACCCGGTAAAAATCATCCCAAATACAAAAATGCTCGAGAGTAAAATGAATAATAATTTTGATAATGAGCCCTTGATTCTCATTTATACCTCCGTTACTTTAAAATTATAAGTTTAATAATGAAATTATAACCTATTTTATAACACTTATTAATAATTATTATTAAGTCAAGTGCTTCAAATATTCAAATACCTTCTATAGTAAATCTCTCTAGAAAGTTAAATTATAATATATATACGAAGAATTGCAGCATTAATTAAGGTATTTACTTAAAAACTTTAAAATAAGAATTTCATATCCTAATAGTTATTATTACCAGATGCTGGTTCTGATATATTCATCAATAGCTGCAGCTGCATTTTTCCCGGCACCCATTGCCAGTATAACTGTGGCGGCACCGGTAACTATATCCCCACCTGCAAAAACACCTTCTATATTTGTTTTCCCGGTCATCGGGTCAGCTTTTATATTCCCCCATCTTGTAAGCTCTAATCGTGGAATAGTAGATGTAAGAAGTGGGTTGGGACCCTGTCCTATAGCCATTATTACTA
>JADHVM010000046.1 GCA_016783985.1 Actinomycetota bacterium | reverse complement strand
CCATTAAAATTTACGTCCCAGAACTGCTTGTCAGAGATATTGGCTTCCCTGTAAGCGGCAGCTATATGAAATACTATATCAGTGCCTTTTACTGCCCTGTCCACACTTATTTTATCTGTTATATCTCCAGTTATAATTTCTACTCCCATTTTTTTTAAATTTTCAGTTTTACTTGAAGCTCTTGCCAGAACTCTAACACTGTAGTTTTTATATATTAATTTTTTTACAAGGCTGCTCCCGGTAAAACCTGTTCCTCCAGTTACCAGTGCTTTCATATTTGATACTCCTGCCTTTTAATTTTTTCTAAAGCTATCCTTTAGAAATATACTTAAATATTCACGCGGTATGCCTGCAATAGTTTCCCGCCATACTCTGTCACAGCTGCTGCATGGGTTCATGTCTTCGATATCTTTCATTTTAAACTTATTCCTGACATCAGCCATAATTTCATTGTTAAATATATTTTTTAGGGAATCCTTGCACGCGTTGCCCAGCAGTATTTCTCCTTCAAAATCCTGTGGACAGAGATGTACTTTTCCATCATAAAAAATTGTAAGTGAGTACCATGGAAAAGTACATGGGATCAGTCTGGATTTTTCTTTATTTATTTTTTTTATTCCTTCAAGCTCAAGCAGTCCGCCCCAGTTATGAGGAGTCCTTATTATTATTTTATCCAAGGGTAACTTGTCAAATTTTTTTATAAAATTGCTTTTTTGATCTGATAAATTTTTAGATGAAAGCTCTTCATCAAATTCCATTACCTGTATTATTGTAAAAGGGGTTTTAGATTTAAGCTGACTCTTTATTTTTAAAAAATTTATTATATTGCTTAAAGTATTATCGTATACTGCATTTACCCTGTTTTTCTCATAAGTCTTTTTTGTATAGCCATCAAAAGAAAAGGAGATTAAATTTAAGCCTGATTTGATAAGTTTATGGCTTAATTCATCTGTAAGCAGGACTCCGTTTGTATGAATTCTTGTTTTAATGTTCCGCTTGTTTGCATATTTTATCATATCAACTATTTTTGGATTTAAAAGCGGCTCGCCCCGGTGAAATAAATTTATATCAAAAACATAATCTTTAACTTCATCTACTATCTTTTTATAAAGGTTAAAATCCATATCACCTTTCAGTTCAGGTGGTATGTCTTTATTCACACACAATCTACATTTTAAATTACATCTGCTGGAAGTTTCTATCCATAGTCTTATGGGCAGGTAACTGCATCTTTTCTTTCTTAAAATATATGTAAAATAAATTCTTACAAGGTTTATAAAATATTTAATTTTTTTCATTTTATTGGATTTTACAGTATGGTTTTATAAGGTTTTATATTTAGCTTTTTATTTTAATTATTTTTTATCTGTTATTTTTATCTATAATTTCCTTTATAACATAGGTTGGTTTATCTGTGCCTTCATGATAGGTTCTCATCATAATCTCTCCAAGTAAACCCATAGTAATTAACTGGATTCCAATAAATATCATAAATATTGATAGTATGAACAACGGTCTATCAGCTAGCGATTGGTCAAAGAAGACTCTACCAATGATTAAGTAGAGAGTTAACCCGGAGCCGACTATACTTGTAAAAATTCCGAGGAGCCCGAATATCTGCATTGGTTTTTTCGAGTAAGTTAATAGAAATTTAATGGTTATTATGTCAACAACAACCCTGACTGTTCGTGAAATACCATATTTAGCTCTGCCAAATTTACGGCTATGATGTTTTACTGGAACTTCTGCAACTTTAATACCCATCCAGCTTGCAAGTGCAGGAATATAACGATGCATTTCTCCGTAAAGTTCTATATTTTGAATCACTTCTTTCCTGTATGCTTTAAGTGTGCAGCCATAATCATGAAGGCGGACTCCAAAGAGGAGCGAAATTATCTTGTTTGCTACTATTGATGGGACTTTCCTGGATATTATCTTATCTTTTCTATTTTTTCTCCAACCGCTTACAATATCATAACCCTCTTCCATCTTTTTTAAAATTTTTGGGATATCATTTGGATCATTCTGCAGATCAGCATCAAGAGTTATTATTATATTGCCCTTACAATAATCAAACCCTGCCCGCGTTGCTGGTGTCTGGCCAAAGTTCTTTCTAAATTTTATTATTTTAACGTTTTTATTTTTTTTGTTAATTTCTTTTAGTTTTTCATAGGTGGAATCTGTGCTCCCATCATCTATAAGGATTACTTCATAACTACTGTTTAACTTAGAGAGGACAGCACCCAGGCTTTTATATAGCAGATCTATATTTTCCTCTTCATTGTATATTGGAATTACAACTGATAAATCTATGTTATTTTTATTATTCATACAAATTTCCCTCAGTCCTTACCTGTTTGTACCAGGTGATAAATTTTTCAAGTCCAGCTTCAATTTGTGTTTGTGGCCTGTATTTTAATATTTTTTTTGCTTTTCTGATATCTGCATAAGTTATAAATACATCTCCTGGTTGAAAATCCATATATTTTAAGACTGCTTTCCTAGCAGTTATTTTTTCTATTAAATCAATTAACATACTAAGTTTAACAGGTTTTGAATTTCCAAGGTTAATAACTTCAAAGCCTTTTACTTTATCCAGGTTTTCAGTAATTGTAAGAATTATATCATCTATATATGTATAGTCTCTAGAAGAAGTTCCGTTTCCATAGACATCTATTGGCTTTTTTCCCAGTATGTTTTTAGTGAATTTACAAATTGCCATTTCAGGGCGCTGCCTGGGACCATAGACGGTAAAGAATCTATAGCAAAAAAAAGAAATGTTATAAAGATGATGATAGGTATAGCATATAAGTTCAGCTGCTTTTTTTGTAGCTGCATATGGTGAAATAGGACAATCAACATTATCTTCTTCAGAAAAAGGTATTTTTTTATTCCCGCCATAAACTGATGATGAAGAGGCAAAAATAAATTTATCAATACTGTAGTCCCTGCAGTTTTCCAGTAAATTTATTGTACCCTGAACATTTACTGCCTCGTAAAGTTCGGCATTGGAAAGTGATGGCCTTACTCCTGCTCTTGCAGCAAGATGTATAACTAGGTCTATTTTGTGGTTTGAAAATAATTCATTTAGCTTTGATTTATTCAGTATGTCTTCTTTATATAGGGTAAATTTTTTACTTGCCTTTATTCTTTCTAGATTTCTCTCCTTTATCCTGGGGTTATAGAAATCATTGAAATTATCCATGCAGATTATTTCATGGCCTGAGCTAATTAATTTTTCACATAGATGGGAACCAATAAATCCTGCTCCACCTGTTACTAATATGTTCATATATATTAAAATTTTACTAAAAGTGTTATTAAAAAATTTTTATAAATTTCATAAAATTGTTACTATTGTAAAATATTTATTAATTATAATAAAGAAGAGTTAGTGATAATTTTAAATCTCATATTTGATACCTAAATAGACTCTTATTTCTAACTGTATATATCAAGTGAAAATTCCCCCATATTTCACTCGAAAACTCTCCTATTTTTCATAAAAATATTAATTGCTATTACATTCGGACTGTTGACTTTAAAATATTAATATGTATAATAGAGACTGAACAATTATGGTACTTAGTTGTGCAATATATTATATGATAATGGTACTTAATTGTGCATATTATAATACAATTAACCTAAAATAAAATGGAAGAATTATTATTTCAAAATCCCTGGTGGGAAAATAAAAAGAATATAGAAAATGATGTAAATATTAATAAATTAAAGAAAAATAAATATATATATAAGCCTCAACTATTTAAACCTGCTGATCTAAGAAAAGATGCTGTTTACACTCTCAGAGGAGCAAGGCAGGTTGGCAAAACAACTTTGGTGAAATTAATAATAAAAGACTTACTCGGTAAAAATATTAATCCCGGAAATATTTTTTATTACTCGATGAATTTAGTAAAAAATGATAAAGAAATGTTTGAAATATTTGTATCCTGGTATCAGACAGTTAAAGAGAGCAGCAATAGAAAATATGTATTCTTTGATGAGGCAACTTTTGTAAAAGATTGGGAAAAATCCGTAAAACATATTGTTGATATCTTTGGACTGGAGAATATGACTTTCATCTTAACAGGCTCTTCAGCCATTGATCTAAGAAGAGGATCTGAACGTCTCCCTGGAAGAAGGGGAGCAGCTAGCCCAGATAAAGTTTTGCTCCCACTTTCATTTAGAGAATTCTGTAACCTAACAGGCCTAAAGATTAATATTAACCTGGCAGATATAACAAATATTAATTCAATATCCAAAAAGTTACCTGAACTAAAAATCTATTTCAATGAACTCAGTTTATATTTAGATAAATACCTCATTTGTGGAGGCTTCTTAGAGCAAATTAATTCATATTATAAAAATAATTCAATAAGCAAAGAAACAGTCGAAAGATATATTTCTGTTATCTTTAGCGAAATTGAAAAGATAAACAAATCCAGAGTAATTTCAAAAAATGTTTTCTATGCTATTATAGATTCACTTAGCAGTACAATCAGCTGGAATAAGCTTGCAAAAAAATCTGGTAATATTTCTACAAATACTTTAATCGATTATATAATGGTTTTTTTAGATTCTTTTACCACATATTATTTGGAACACTTTGATAAAAACAAACTTAGGGGAAACCCGGCAAAGGAGAAAAAATTATATTTTTTTGATCCTTTTTATTATTATATAATTTCAACAATAATAAATTTATCTTATGAAAAAATAAAAAAATCTACACTAATTGAAAGCCTTGTAGGCGCACAATTAATTAGAAGTTTTGAGCAAGATATTTATCAGGGATTTTCAAATATTGAAAAAATATTCTACTGGAAATCTGCAAAAGGTAAGGAGATAGATTTTGTAATAAGTAAAGATAAAAACAATATTATACCTATAGAGGTCAAATATCAAAATATAATAAGTCCTATAGATTATATAACAATAAAAAAAGCTTTTAAAAAAGGTATAGTTATTTCTAAAAATATATTCTTTTCTGAGAGAGATGTTGTTATTATCCCAGCCTGTTGTTTTCTATATTTGATCTAGAGTATTTTAAGTCACCAGCTCAAGTCAATTTCTAAATGATAGACTTTGGAAATATAAACAAGGAATCTGTTTTTATTTCATTTGTTTCATATTTTGTTATAATATTTACCAATTAACTGTTATGAGCAATAATTATATTTTTATAGATGGTTATATTTTGTTGTCAAGTAAATGATTTTACTCCAGTATTAATAGAATAAGACAGTATTAGAATATTTTTAATAAGATAATGGTAGAAAATAAGAGAAAATGGCTGTCAGGATATTTTAGGGATTGGAAAAATATCTTAACTTTTATATTTTTAATACTACTTGCAGCTGCAGGTATTTTTTTAAGGATTAGAAATTTAGGGTATCTGTCTTTCTGGGGAGATGATGGGCATACAGTTATAGGAACATTAGGTATTTTAAAACATGGTTACCCGCTTCTTCCGTCAGGATATGTCCTGTTTCATGGAATCTTTGATTACTACTTAAATGTAATTCCAGTACTTCTTTTTGGAGCAACAGAATTTGCATTCAGGGTAACCAGTGTATTTTTTGGTGTATCAACAATTATTTTGATATATTTTGTTGGCAAGGATATAGCAAATAAATTCGTAGGATTTTTATCAGCAACTGTTATCACATTTGCCATGTGGTTTGTTCATTTTTCAAGGGAAGCCAGGTATTTTTCAGCATTTCAGTTTTTCTTTTTACTTTCAGCATACTTTTTCTATAAGGGATTTATTTGTGACAGGAAGCCATTTAGAGTCTTAACTATTATATTTTTTATAATAACTCCATTAATTCACGGAATGGGTTTTATGCTGATTTTATTTTTTATCCCACTTCTTTTTTACAGGGGGCGTAAATTTTTTAGAAAGACCATTATTATTCCATTACTTATTATTTTTATTTTTGATGCTCTCCAGGTAATTAACCAGGTGTTTTTCTGGAAAGTTGGAAGGAGTTTTTACACAGCTGAAGGAGGGGTAAGATCGCTTATTGGTGCTTATTTTAGATTTCCCGATCCTTATTATTTTAAAATTATTAATATAATGTTTCCTGAAATGTTTGCTGTATTTTTAATAGGAATAGCTGTTTTTGCTGGAATGGCAATCTTTTTATCTGTTAAAAGAAAATACAGTATCAAGGATATGTATCTAAATGAAAATGAAATGGTAGCTGGAAGGTTAAGAATTCCATTTAATATATTCATGCTATATTTAGTATTTGTAATAACTTTAATTATAATATCCCTGGGACAGATGTATAATCAGCAAAGATATATATATTTCTTAATGCCGCTATTTATATTAATTTTTTCTTATGTAATCTTTGCTGTAAGTTTTTCCCTGTCAAAATGGATACATATAGCCTGTAAAAAACTGGCTAAGAGGAAAGTACCCACAGCAGTTTTAAATATAGTTCTTGTAGTTATTTTTACTGCTATATCTTTTTTTGCAATTAGCGGTATCAATTTAGAAGAAGCAGAAGCAATTCCCTATATCAAGCATACCGATAAATTAAATACTTATTACTCTATCTCAAATACGTGGTCTTATCACTGGGATGCTGCTGAGGTAGGAAAATATGTTGCTGCTAATGCAGAAGAAGATGATTTAGTGATTACTACTGATGTATATAATTCATATCCATATACAAAGAGGATAGATTACTGGCTATGGACAGGGAATTTAGTTTCCTGGCAGCCTTATCATGAAGAGGATGGGGAAGTTAGGGATGATACTTACGGTGCTGTGGTTATAAGAGATATATTTAAATTCATAGAAGTTTTTAACAAAAATTATGATAGGAATATCTGGCTTATTGGTTCGTATTCATTGGGTGTTCCCGAACATGTGAATCCTGCGTTTAGAGAATATCTGGATAAGAATGAGGATAATTTAATTCTCACCGGAAGAGACGATATGACAAAGCTGTATTTCTTTCCTAAAAGCAGTACGGGCGAGAGGATTTTGGTAACTGATTTCATTTCCTCAAATGAAGGTAATACAATAGGAGAGAATGCGGATGGGGATATTTTTATAGATTTTACTAACGAGGCTTACAGTGATTATCTGGTAAGCGGATGGGGAAAAATCGAGACTGGTCTTGGAACATGGGGTCTTAACGGGGTATCAATACTTTATTTTGACCTGGATGATATTGGTAAT
>JADHVM010000045.1 GCA_016783985.1 Actinomycetota bacterium | reverse complement strand
AAGTCCGAGTTTAACCTTTAAAGGTTTATTTCCTTTTATAGAATCACTTACAATACTCTCAAGTTCTTCTGCTAACAGTACATCTTCTGTTCCTTTTAATATCTCTTCCATTTGCTTTTTTAAACTCTTTTCCATTTCTCCAACTCTCTAATAGCTATTAAAATATATCACCTTTAAAAATTTGAATTAAATATTAACATAGTAAGTATTATATTGTCTAATTTGGTATAAGAATAAAAGTATAAAATAGGATTGTCTAATTAATTGTAAATGAATTATTAATAGAAATAAAAATAGCTATAATAATTAATTAATAGCCAAAGAATAATTTTATGTTATTTTATGTGATTTTAATTTTCAAGAATGTTTAAAAACTTACCAACTAATTGAGGGTCAAACTGTGTCCCCGAGCATCTTCTCAGCTCTTTTATTGCTTCTTTTCTATTTATTGGTTTTTTATAGCATCTGCCATAAGTCATAGCATCATAAGCTTCAATTATTGTTAATATCCGAGATATTAAAGGGATATTTTTACCTTTTAATTTTTGAGGATACCCTTTACCGTCCCACCATTCATGATGATACAATATAGCTTCAGCTATCTGTAATAGCTTTGGGGAGGATAATGCAATATTATACCCTATCTCAGGATGTTTTTTTACAATACTCCACTCTTTCTTAGTTAATCTGCTACTCTTTGAAAGAATAGAATCTTGTATCCCTAATTTTCCTATATCATGTAAAACTGTAAGCAGTGCAAGCTCGTCTAGATTATCTTTAGACATTCCTATTTTTTCCCCAAATTTTATAGACAACTCCTTTAATTTCTTTGCATGTTCTTTTGCTTTACGATTTTTCCCCCAGAGTTTATTTTCAAGATTTAATATTATTAAACTTTGAATTTTTTTAGTTTCTAATAATTTGCATCTATGCATTTTATCTTCAGCTTTTTTTACTATCTTTGAAATATTCTCTTCTTTGTTTACTTTTGTTGATACTCCTAAAGATATGCTTATAGGTACATTATAATCTGTAGTTTTTTTACATACTGTCCTTACTCTGCTAATAAATTTATTTGCAATATCTTCAGTAGTTTTTGGAAGCAGTATTGAAAATTCATCTCCGCCCCACCTGGAAACAATATCTTCTGCCCTGCAGCAGTTTTTTAATATTTCTGCAATTTTAATAAGTAGTTTGTCACCTTGTTCATAACCAAAAGCATCATTTACAAGTTTTAAAGAATTCACATCTCCTATAATTATGCTTAATGGCAGCTGCCTCACTTTATTCAACCTCTTTAATTCCTCTTCAAAGTAAGCTCTGTTATATAGATTGGTAAGTTTATCATGAAAGGATATATATTTTAATTCTTCCTGTTCCCTTATACGATCTGTTATATCTCTGCCTATCGCAATAATATTAGTTATGCTTCCATCCTTGTTTAATAAAGCCTTATTCTTCCATTCAACCCATATCCACTTATTATTTACTGGCATTCTTACTTCAATATAATTTGTATATGGGGGTTTCACTATATTCTCTATAATTTTTTTTACAGCTTCCTGATCATCTTTATGAATAAATAGAATAAATTTTTTACCCAATAATTCTTTTTCAGTCTTTCCCAAAAATTCACATAATGATGGATTTATAAATAATACCTTGCTACTGGTATCAAATTCAGTTATAAAATCCTTCTGATTATTTACAAGTAAACGATATTTCTCTTCACTTTCCTTAAGTGCAGCTTTTCCTTTTTTCCTTTCAATTGCTCTACGTATAGTAAGCAATAGCTGTTCCATACTACAAGGTTTCTTTATGTAGCTGTATGCCCCTAAATTTACAGCTTCTATCGCAGTATCTTCTGATGCATAACCAGTAAGTATTATACACTCAATATCAGGACATAAATTCTTGATTTTTTTCATTAGTTTAATACCTGATATATCTTCCAGCTTAAGATCAATCAACACTATATCTATATTTTCTTCATCTACTTTTTTAATAGCAGCCTCTCCTGTAGCAACTGCAACAGGCTTGTATCTTTTGACTTTAAAAACATCAGATAATGTTTTTCTTACCTTTGGGTCATCATCTATTATAAGAATATTATTTTCATTTCTCATTCTGCCAATCTCCTTTTAGGTAAAAGACCTGCCCAATAACATTCCCAGTTCTTTCTTTTTAACTTCTACTAACACTTCTAAGAGTTTTTCTATATGAAGGGGTTTATACAGGCAGGTATAAGCTTTAATATCAAGTGCTTTTTTTATAGATTGTGACATTTCTTTTCTATAGCCTGTAATAAGTATTACCGGCATGTCAGGATGCTTCTTCTTTATATCTTTTAATACATCCAGTCCATTAACACTACCAAGTTTCATATCAAGCACGACTATCTTGTTATTTTGGATAAGAGTATCATCTAAATTTGAAATATCTGTAACTTCTATAACTATAAATCCACGTTTTTTTAAAATACCAGCTAAAGTTTTAGCAAACTTCGGGTCATCATCTACAATCACTATAGTATTTTCCTTTTTAAGCATTGAAAGAAAGGAAAGTATTGCATTAATATCCAGGGGCTTTGTCAGGGTAGCAACCACTCCAGCATCCAGTCCCTCTTTAACCAAACTGTCAGTAGAGTATGCAGTCATAAGAACAACTGGAATATCTGGCTTTCTAACTTTAATGGTTTTGTAAAACTTAACCCCATCTATATCAGGCATTTTTACATCTGTTATTATACAGTCAAAACTGCCACTTTCTACCTTCTTTATGGCTCCTCTTCCCGAATAGGCAACTTCAGCATTGTATCCTTTCACGTTTAAAATATCTGAAAGTGTATTTGCCATTCTCCTGTCATCATCTACTATAAGTATATGCAGGGCTTCTTCTTTCATAATGCCTCCCTTGCAGGAAGTACTACTGTAAATGTAGCTCCTTTGCCTTTAGTGCTTTCTACCTTGATGCTGCCACCATTGACTTCTACGAGATTCTTAGATACAGAAAGACCAAGTCCTATACCGCGTGCCTTTGTTGTATAAAGGGGCTCAAAGATCTTTTCCATGTCTTTCTTCGGTATTCCACAACCTGTATCTACTACTTCAATATATACCTTGTTTTTATGCTTTCTTGCATTTATTGTAAGACTTCCACCATCTGTCATAGCCTGATAAGCATTAGTTATAAGGTTTGTAAGTACCTGACTTATCTGACTGCTGTCAACAAATATAGAACTTATATCTTTTGGTATATTAGTAGTCACCTTTATATCTCTGGGTGGATGTTTTTTATCAAGTATCTTTAATATCAGCTCAGAAACTGCTGCCTCTGCCCTCTCTGATGGTTTTGTCCTGGATAAATCTAGCAGGTTTGACACTATCTTTTCTGCATTGTTAACTTCAGAGGAGATAATATCTAAGTACTCCTTTGTAGTTTTATCAGCATCAGTTAATGTTTCCTTTAAGAAATATGCAGCATTTGATATTACTCCCAGGGGATTTCTTAGCTCATGGGCCATTCCGCCAGCAATCTGTCCCAGTACTGCAAGCTTTTCTTTCCTAATCATTTTATCCTGTGCATCTTTAAGTTCTCTTGTACGCTCCTCTACCTTTTTTTCCAACTTATTGCCCCACTGCTGTAGTTCATCCCTTGATTTTTTTAGTGATACTATCATCTGATTAAATGAACGGGCAAGCACTCCAACCTCATTAGAAGATTTGACGTCAACCAATGTTGACAGGTCACCTTGGGCAACTCTTTCTGAAGCACTGGCTAGCTGCTGGATAGGTTTCGTAATCTGTCTTGACATCAGTGCGCCCACCAGCACACTGAGAAATATACCGAAAATCGTTACCCACAAAATAGTTGTTCTTAATTGTCCAACCTCATCATCTATATCCGCCAAAGATCTCTGGATCACTACTCCCCATCCCAGTTCCCTAATGGGCATATATGACCCAAGCACCTGACGTCCTAACTCGTCTGTATAACCCTTCATTGTTCCCTCTTGACCAGCTAAGACTGCTTCTACAATAGGTAACTTGCTCAGGTCAAGCTCTGGAACTTGCTTTATACGAGTATGAGCAACTACCCTGCCATTATCGGCGATTACAATCACATTACCATTCTTGCCGATGTCAATGTCCATGACTGAAACCATTACCCTCCTGAAGTTGATGTCTGCGGAAAGGACGCCAACCACTACTCCATTATCTATAATAGGCAAAGTAATGGTCTGCATTAGTTCTGAGATCGTCGGCTTAAAGTAGATATCAGAAACAAACTCATCTCCCCCCCTGACTACTTGAAAATTCCATATCATAGATACATTCTCTAGTTTTCCTGTATCAGTTCGAGCAATCTGCTCTCCTTCCATATTAGCTACGTAGATGCTGCTTATCTCTGAAAAGCTCCTTTGGACGCGATTAATCTCACCTTTTACCGCTGTTGCTTCCATTAGGCGTAGTCCGGTTGACTCGGAAAGTAGTGTCAAGATTGGTTTGACACTTGCCATCTCTGCTTCTATCTCTTGGGCTATTTGGCCAGCGAATTTTTGGTCGCTCTCGGAAATATTCTGCGTGATGATATTACCGCTGATCTGCATCATATACCAGCCAGATAATACTAGACACACGATGATAACCAAAACAAAGACCACTAATATCTGATAGAAAATCCTATTAAATCTCACTGCCTTTATCCTTCCTGCTAGCAGTTGCTTCCTGCCAGGAGTTTATTCTATAATAGCTAACTATCTTCATGATCAAGCATTTCCACCTATAGACCAGCCAGCCAGCTATTGACCTCAGCCCTATTGTCTTCAATCCACTGCCTAACATACTCATCTTTCTCTTTTACTGTTACCCCACCATCTTTAACTACATTCTCCCAGTAGCAATAGGCGTTCATGTCAGCAATGGTTATTCTAATCCGCTCCAATAGCTTAATCACATCGGGGTGCTCTTCCTCCAAACCGGCGCGGTAAGCAAAGTAGATAGTAGCATCAGGAAAGCCTGTGTAATAGTCAGTACCTTCTGGTTTGGAAAAGAACCTCCAGTGGTCAGTCAACCATAGTATCTGACCATTTTCATCACATAACACATCCGCATACTCGGAGAAAAGGTGGTGTGGGGTCCAGAGGTAGAATAGAACATCCTCTTGTGCATCCAGTTTGCTCTTAATAGTAGCTAGCATCTCTTCATGGCCACCTGCATAGGCCACTACCAACTGCTTCATGTCAAGGTTGTAGTTCTCGTTGTAGTAATCGATCTTCTCGTCGTTGATTCCAGTTACAGACCATTCTACCTCGCCGCCAATTAAGTCTATCAGGCCATCGCTATCTAGGTCCAGCACATCAAAAAGCGTATCCCCGGGCTCAAGAGCAGCAATGTCATCAATTGAATTGATATTGTAGTTATCGCGGGTCCATTTAGGGACAATCCAGCCCTGGTCAGCACCAGTATATACCCCCGTGGTGGGGTCAGCTAGGTCTCCGACAATCTTTACCTGATGCGGAACAAACTCATTGATATAGCTCTCATGATTGGGATACCAAACATCGGTGAAAATATCAAGCTCTCCCCCTGCCAGAGCAGCATAAGCTGAAACAGCTCCACCCTCTCTGACAATAACCACATAGTCCAGCTCATCCTCAAGGAGAATTCTGGTTACTCGCGCCGGTAGTTCAGCCCATTCACCAGTGGGCACAATAAGTTTTACTTCTGCAGGTACTAGGGCAGTCTGCGAAGAGCAACTAACTGCTGTGCTAAATACTAGCACTACCACCAGAAGCACCAATAGCTTCTTCATCATCCTTCCTCCTTTCACTTACTTGCAAATTCTCACCTACAGTGAAATCAGCTACACAGATGAGGTCAGCTTGAACCTGATCGGTGGCAATTTCCTCATTAATTTTCTTAACTACTGCACTTGTGCCTTTCCGGTATATTTCTAGATGTATGCCTGGGCTTTGAGCCTCAAATTCCTGCTTTAATTCTTCGATAATAGCTATGGGACCGAGTTGTAGAGAGTAATTTTCCCGGTAGGTTTAACTTCCTTTTGGCAACTCAGAGCCATTGTCATCATCAGACATGTTATGATAATGAAAATCATGACTATAGCTATAAAATATACTTTAGCTTTCATGACTTATTCCTTTTAATATGTATTCTATACTTATTGCCAGCTGTTTACAATCACATGTTAGCAAACACCTGTGATTCAGACATAAGAGCCCGATAATTGCAATACAGTCGGGAAATACGTTTAATATCTTTAAAACGTCTATCATTTTCACGCACTCTTTCTTCTCCTTTCTTATTCTTTTTTTCTTCCATGATAAAATCCTTACCTATTTTTTAATCTTTATTACTTACTAAAAACTTCTCCTTTTTACCTTTATTTTTTAAAAATAAAAATTGCCAAATTGTCGATTCTTTATAAACATTAAAGCATTTATTTATTATATATTTTCAATTTAATAATATGAATACAATATTATAGAAATTTACTATATCACTATTAAATCTATTATATAATAATAATATCATAATATTTTATACAAAAATATAAATATTATTTTAATATTCAAACTACTAATTATTTTTATACTTGCTTACTAATATTAATAATACCCTTTATATAAGTAATTTGACATTATAATAAATTACTTGAAATTTGAAATTTATACTATATATTAATAGCAATATGAGTAAAAAAACAAAAACCGGATGCTTAAAAATTATCTTAATTTTTGTAGCATTTACAGTATTTATCATCATAGCAGTTGGTGGTATTTCTTTACTAGTCTTATTTAGCTCCCTTCCTTCCATAGAAGAACTTACTCCTTCAGCAATTGCCGAAACTTCCAAGGTTTATTCACTGGATGGCAGCCTGATAACAGAATTTCACGCTGAAGAAAATAGGGAAATTATACCATTTAATAAAATGTCCCAGCATATTAAGGATGCAATAATATCAGTTGAAGACAAAAGATTTTACCAGCATCAGGGAGTTGATTATATAAGAATAATTGGTGCATTAATTGCTGATATAAGATCAGGTGAAATAGTTGAGGGTGGAAGTACAATAACACAGCAATATGTAAAAAATGTATATTTTAGCCCTGAACAGACACTTAGAAGAAAAATAAACGAGGCAGCTATATCCATACAGCTGGAAAGAAATTACACAAAAGATAAAATACTTGAAATGTATTTAAATACAGTAAATTTTGGATCAGGTTCATATGGTA
>JADHVM010000044.1 GCA_016783985.1 Actinomycetota bacterium | reverse complement strand
GAATCTGGAATGTCAATCTTAATAAGAGCTTCTATTCCCTTATCTACTGCCTTATAATTCATCTCTACTATATTTTTCCCCTTTTTGCCATATGTCTTCTCAATTGCACCTTTTAGATATTTCGCAGCATTATCTATAGGTATAACATTAGTTAATTTAAAAAATGCAGCCTGCATAATCATATTAATTCTTGAACCAAGTCCAATGCCAGCTGCTATATCAGTTGCATCAATAACATAAAAGTTTATATTATGAGCAGCTAAATACTTTTTCATAGATCCTGGTAACTTTTTATCAAGCTCATCTTTATTCCACTGACAGTTAAGCAGAAATATTCCACCATCTATTAAACCTTTTAGTAAATCATATTGATTAATATATGCCTGATTATGACATGCAATATAATCCGCCTCGTTTATTAAATAGCTAGACTTTATAGGATTTTTACTAAACCTTAAGTGTGATATTGTAACGCCTCCTGATTTTTTAGCATCGTATGCAAAATACCCCTGTGCGTACATGTCTGTATTATCTCCTATTATTTTAATTGCACTTTTATTTGCTCCTACTGTACCATCTGAGCCTAATCCCCAGAACTTACATCTAATTGTGCCTTTTGTTGTAGTATCAATTTCTTCTTTTATTACAAGAGACTTATGTGTAACATCATCATTGATTCCTATGGTAAATCTATTTTTTGGCTTACCTTCTTTTAAATTATCATATACGGCTTTTATCTGAGATGGCGTTGTATCCTTTGATCCCAGCCCATATATTCCACCAACTATGGTTGGCCTATTTTCCTTTGTATAGAATAAATTCTTTATGTCTAAATATAATGGCTCCCCAGGTGAACCAGGTTCTTTTGTCCTGTCAAGAACAGCTATTTTCTTAACAGTTTTAGGAAGTACATCAATAAAATGTTTTTCAGAAAATGGCCTGTACAAGCGAACTTTTATAAGGCCGACTTTCTCCCCAAGTTTATTTAGGTAATCTATAGTTTCCTCAATAGTTTCAATAACTGAACCCATTGCAACAATAATATTTTCAGCATCTCTTGCTCCAACATAATCAAAAGGCTTGTATTCTCTTCCAGCCAAATCACTTATTTTTTTCATATAGTCTTCAACTATACCCGGCACTTTCTCATAAAACCTGTTAGACGCTTCTCTTGATTGAAAAAATATATCAGGATTTTGAGCAGTCCCTCTGGTAACAGGATGCTCTGGATTTAAAGCCCTTTTTCTAAATTCCTTTATAGCATTAAAGTCAACCATTTTTTTAAAATTCTCATAATCCATTACTTCAATCTTTTGAATTTCATGTGAATTTCTAAAACCATCAAAAAAATGAAGAAAAGGCACTCGGGATTTTATTGCTGCCAGGTGGGCAATTCCTCCTAAATCCATTATTTCCTGTATTGAGCCTGATGCCAGTATTCCAAAACCTGTTTGTCTAACTGCCATTATATCTGAATGGTCACAAAATATTGATAATGCATGAGTTGCAATAGAACGCGCACTTACATGAAACACTCCAGGCAGGAGTTCTCCTGAGATTTTATACATATTTGGAATCATTAAAAGCAGTCCCTGAGAAGCAGTAAAAGTTGAAGTAAGCGCTCCGGCTGCCAGTACGCCGTGTACTGAACCTGATGCACCTCCTTCTGACTGTAATTCAGTTACACTTACTTTCTGTCCAAATATGTTTTTTCTTCCATGTGCAGCCCATTCATCTACATACTCTCCCATTGAAGATGATGGTGTAATCGGATATATAGCAGCAACTTCAGTAAAAGCATATGCTACATGGGCAGCTGCCATATTCCCATCCATTGTTTTCATCTTTTTCATTTTATTACAACTCCTTTTTTAAAATAATTTACTCTTCTTTCCTATAATTAATAACTTAAAACTCTTCACTAAAAACAAAATCTTATTGTTTATTACTTATGAAAAATTCATATAAAATCAGTAAATTATACCATAGTAAAAAATATTTTTTAATCCAAATCAAACTATACTTAAACCTGCTATTTAAACCAAAGATCATAAATTATAATCTCTACCTACAACCTTCAATTATACCTTTAAACTATAATTCCTAAAATACTATTAAATAACAATTCTAAAACTCCCTTCTATCAGAAATTGCCCTTCCCAGTGTTATTTCATCTGCGTATTCTAAATCTCCCCCAACAGGAAGCCCGCTTGCAAGCCTTGTTACTTTAACTCCAAATGGTTTTAATATCTTTTTAATATAAGTAGCTGTACTTTCACCCTCAACTGTTGGACTTAATGCAATTAATATTTCTTCAATATTATTGTTTTTTACTCTTTTTATAAGTTCAGTTATTTTAATTTCATCAGGACCTATATTTTCTATGGGAGATAATAATCCTCCCAAAACATGGTATAAGCCTTTATATTCTCCAGTATCCTCAATGACTACTACATCACTAACTTCCTCAACCAAACATATCATCTTTTTATCTCTATTTTCATCATTACAAATATGACATATTTCATTCTCTGATATATTAAAACAATATTTGCAAAATTTTACCTTACTTTTCATTTCTACCAGCAAGTCAGAAAATTTTACGATATCCTTCTCGCCGAATTTTAATAAAAAAAATACAATCCTTTTTGCAGATTTTGGTCCAATCCCTGGAAGCTTCCTGAATTCACTTATTAATTTTTCCACACTTTCTATATATATTGTCATAATTATTATACTGCTTTAATCATTTTTAGAATTATTCTAAAAAAATATTGAAAATAAACCTATTATATTTTATTAAAACCCTGGTATATTGAGTCCTCCCGTTAAACCTGCTATCCTGTTTTTAGACTCTTCCTTGGATTGCTTTATTGCATCATTTGATGCTACCATAATCATATCTTCCAACATATCTAAATCATCCATATCTACCATTTCTTTATTAATCTTTACTTCAAGAATTTCCTGATTACCATTTGCTATAACTTTAACTACTCCTCCGCCTGATGAAGCCTCAAACTTCATCTCCTTTAATTCTTCCTGAATTTCTTCCATCTTTTTCTGCATTATTTTTGCCTGTTTCATCATATTCCCATAATTAAAACTCATCTTTTTACTCCTTTATCTCAAACTTATTTTCGATATAATCAAATATATCATCCTTACTTTTATTAACTCCTGTTTCTTCCTTACTCTTTTCATTAATATTTTTTTCAAAATTATTTTTTTTATTTTCTATTTTTAATACTTTATTTTTTAAATCTACTTGCTCCCCTTCTTTATTTAATTCCCCCTTGCTACTATTTTTTTTTATTTCAAATTTTATTTCATATTTTTTACCTGTTACTTCCTTTATTATTTTTGAAATTATTTCTTTATTACTCGCTTTATTCAGATGATCCTTATGCCATTTTTTATTTTCACCTAAATAAAAATATATGGTACTATCAATTACCTCAAATTTTTCAGCTTCCTTAAACATAGCATGTAGTGGGACATTGTCTTTTTTAATTTTTGAAAAAATATCATTCCACTTTTTAAAAATTATATCATTTTCATATTCACCTTTTTTTCCTTTTCTAACTTTCTTTTTATCAGTAATATTCTTAATCTTTTTCTCAGGTGTTAAATCATTTTTTGTAACATTAGCTGCACTAATATTTTCTTTTCTACTCATCTTACTAGATTTTAAATCCTCAATTACTTCAATATCTTTTTTATCCCTGCCAACATCCTTTTCTTTTTGAATTTTTACAGATTCAACTACAACTAATTTATCCTTAATTGCCCTTATTTCACTATCTAATATATTTATCTTATTATTTATATCCTTATTTCCTATATTTTTACCTATATCTTTAAAATTAATAGCCTTTACCATTGTAGATTTAAATAAAGCCTTTGTACCATCGCCCCACTTTATTTGTTTATAAAGTTCAGTAAATAAATTCATATAAAATTCCATCTCTTGTGATGGGAGCTGTCTGGATTGTGCAATATATCTCTCTTTAAAATCTAAACTGATATCTAAAATTTCTAATGGATCATCAAAATTTTTAAAAACATACAAATTGTATAGATGATCTATAAATTCAGATACAAATACCTTTAAATTTTGATTGCTATTAACAATTCTATGAATAAAAAGTAAACCCTGATTTAAATTTTTTTCAATTAAAATATCTGTAATTTCAAACAGCAGCTCAAAATCTACAATATCAAGAAGAGAAGTAATATCTTCAACTTTAATATCATTATTCCCAAACGATGATAACTGCTCTAATACTCCATCAGCATCCCTTAAACTTCCATCAGCATATTTAGAAATTAAGCTTATAGCATCATCGCTGATAGAAATTTTTTCCTTTGCTGATACATCCTTTAACCTTTTATTAATTTTTTCAATAGAAATAGGATAAAAATCAAATCTCTGACACCTTGACATTATTGTTGGCAATACTTTATGTGGTTCTGTAGTGGCCATTATAAATAATATATGTTCAGGAGGTTCTTCCAGAACCTTAAGAAAAGCATTTGAAGCGTCAGTTGTCAACATATGGACCTCATCAATAATATAAACCTTCTTCCTTGATAAAGTTGGCAGGTATTTAACTTTGTCCCTAATCTCTCTTATTTCATTTATACCTCTATTCGAAGCAGCATCTATTTCAATTACATCCACATTGCTGCCTTCTGTAATACTGATGCAATTAATACATTTATTACATGGATTTGGTGTAGGACCATTTTTACAGTTTATAGCTTTGGCCAATATGCGTGCTGAAGATGTTTTACCTGTCCCCCTGGGACCGCAAAATATATACAGGTGTGATAGCCTATTCTTAGCAACAGCATTTTCTAATGTTTGAACCACATACTCCTGACCAATTATTTCTTTAAAGGTCTGAGGCCTCCACTTTCTGTAAAATGAGATATAACTCATTATGTAAGCTCTTTTTCTATCAATATATAATATTTTAAATCAATTAATGACCGTGCACCAGACTTTGAATTTTAATAACAAGTGTTACCATTACAGTTAGCTCCAGCCAGGTTTCCTTATATCACCCAAAGCTACTTACTTACCGCTGCTTCCTCTCGGATCTGACGGGGTTTATAAGACTTTGCCGCATAAGACCCAACCTTCATAACCACTTATAATAGCACAAACCTTACCATTAAAATTCTCAGTTCTGGAATTCAGCCTCACTATAGCGGATTGTGAGTTACAGGGCACCGCTAGCTCCCCGCCTAGCACGGTCATTTTGATTATATAAGATAATCTAAAAAAAATAAAACTAATAAAAGTAATATTATCCATAAAAAAATATAGATTATTAATTAATGAAAATTCTGTTGCCAATTATATTTAAAAGTGTAAAATCTTTAAAATATTACCTGAATATTAAAATATTATAAAAATGGAAAAAAATGAACTTAACAGAAGACAAATTATACTTGCATCTACCAGTCATGGAGTTACAGATTTGTATAGCAGCTTTATTATTGGTCTTATCCCTATACTTGTAGTAAAATTTGGCCTATCACTTTTTCTAGTAGCACTCCTAACATCAATTAATGGTATATCAAACAGCCTTACTCAACCAATTTTTGGGTATTTTTCAGATAAATACGGCTTAAAATATTTTTTAGCAGCAGGTCCTTTATTTGCATCAATTTTTTTAAGCATGTTAGGGATTGCCCCAAATTATTTATTTATTTTAATCATACTCTTTTTAGGAAACCTCAGCGTGTCAGCTTTCCATCCCCCAAGTGCTGCTATTGCAGGTCATTTTGGCGGGAAACGGAAAGGTTTTGGGGTTTCTATTATATCTTTAGGTGGAATTATCGGATATTCTTTTGGCTCAATTTTTATTATACTTGTCGTTGAAAAATTTGGACTAAAATTTACTCCAATAACTATGATTCCTGGGATAATAATGTCAATAATATTATTAAAATACGTTCCATCCACTTTGACAACAGTAAATAATACTAGAAAAATTCATTTTATATCAAAACTTCGAAATGTAAAAAAATCAAAGTTGATTTTATTTTCCTTTATTTTTTTTACTTCATATTCCCGTGATCTGGTATGGCTGCTCTTACTTACATTTATGCCATTATACTTCACTTATGCTAGCATCAGCTTAACAAACATAGGTTATATATTACTGATTTTTGGATTGGCAGGAGGAATTGGTGGATTATTTGCAGGATATTATTCTGATAAGATAAAAAATAAAACATATATTATGCAGGCAGCATTAATTATATCGATTCCTTTAATATATTTTATATTTAAGACATCTGGATTTTTATCAATTATTCTTTTTGTAGCATCAGGTTTTTTCTTAGTTTCAACTTTACCTATATGTACAAGAATAGCACAGAGTATATTTCCTGGTAGTATTGGTTTTGCATCTTCAATTGTAATGGGTTTAAGTGTTGGTACTGCATCAATAACTATGATTTTCCTCGGTAAACTAGCAGATAGTATTGGTATAATTAGTACTATTAGTTATGCTTTAATTCTACCAATTATATCTATTTTCTTATTAATCTTTTACCCTTTGCTTGAAAAGAGATTTTACAACAATTTTAAGCCTTAATTTCTCCAAAGAGCAGAGAATCCCAAGTTAAAAAAAGACTCCGGAGATAAAATTGTTAGGATTTTGATTCAATGATTTTTTTTATTCTTTCCAGATTTAAAATGTGGTTATTTTATTATATTGGAACTGCCAAAACTTTTTTTAGGCATACTATAGTTTCAATTTCTTTTCTATTCAGGTTATCAGCTTTTGTCGATGATTTATTAAAATTGGCGGAGAGAGAGGGATTCGAACCCTCGAGGCAGCTTACGCCACCTACACGCTTTCCAAGCGTGCGCCTTCAGCCACTCAGCCATCTCTCCATATCTTTTCTGATAAAATATTATAACATATGTAACTTTTCTAAATATGTTGACTTTCCTTTATCTAATATTTCCAAAATAATTCTTTCTGTAACTTCACCTACACCTTTAAGTGAACGAAGTTTATGCCTAATTTCCGAAACAGGCCTTCTTAATTTAGAAATAGAATAAACAGCATAGCTGTATGGAGATTTTTTATTTTGCGACTTTAAAATATAATCAATATGCTCAAGTATCACCATTACCCTGTCATTTTCTTCAAGGTAATCGATATAGAACTGTTGGGGAATTCTTATCGGTATATTGTATTTTTGTATTAATTTACTAAAGGTTTTTTCTATTGATGTATAATATTCTTTTGTGGCATTGCCCCACATATCACCTTTA
>JADHVM010000043.1 GCA_016783985.1 Actinomycetota bacterium | reverse complement strand
TGCCAAACCAGCTCCTATTGCAGTAGCTGCAGTTTCACCAGCATATTCAGATTCACATCCAGCAAGCACCAGTCCTGCTAAAGCAAGCAATCCTAATACTACTGCTACTGAAAATATTTTACTCCTTTTCATTCTTCCTCTCTCCCTTGTTATATAATATATATAGTATCAATTATCTACGCTTATTATAATACTCATGTAATATTTTAATATCTCTATATTATATTATCTTACAATCATATTGTAATTAAGCCTTAAGTTTCTGCAATAGCCAGGCCATATTTTCTCCCAAAACTTTAAATGTCTTCATACCTTCTTCATCATTTTTTATCTCACCGATACCTTTACCTATCCCCATATTCCAATAAATTGAACTAGGAAGAATTGCCTGATTTAATATAAATAAATTATTAATTTGATTAACTACTGAAACTGCGCCCTGTCTTCGGGCAATAGCAACTCCTGCGCAAACTTTTCTCTTTAAAAGATATCCTCCTGCTCTTGCACAATAACCTGCTCTATCAATCAAAGCTTTTGTTTCTGGGGTTACTGAGCCAAAATAAACTGGCGAGCCTACAATTATACCATCTGCCTTATACATCTTTTTAAGACAATCATTTAGAATATCTTTGTCTATGACACAAAATCCATCCTTTGTATCCTTACATTTCCCGCATCCATTGCAGGCTTTTATATCCTTCCCGCCTACCTGGACAATTTCAGTTTCAATTCCTTCTTTTTCCAGTTCAGCCAAAACTGCCCCTATAGCAATTGATGTATTCCCATTTTTCCTGGGACTTCCATTAAAAGCAACTACTTTCATATCATCCTCCAAAAAATATATAATAATTTTTTAATCAATCATTTTCTTACCTGGACCTTAAGGCACAAGTTTTAATAATATTATTATCTCACCCCTATATTTATAAGTATATTTTTAAAATACTTTAACTTGGCCATTATTTATTATAATTATATTACATGAAATAAGATCAGCCTATACATATCCTTGGTATTCTATCTTTTAGCATACATATTATTTCATAATTTATAGTCCCCATTAAATTCGCCAGGTTATCTGCAGACACATCTCCGCCAATAGGGCCGCCAATCAAAGTAGCATCATCTCCAACAGAAATTTTTTCTGTACTATTAATATCAGTTATATCTACCATCAACTGATCCATTGTAATATTTCCAACAATTGAAGCATATTGGCCATTGATTAATACTTTTGATTTATTAGAAAGTAATCTACAGTAGCCATCTGCATAGCCTACAGGAATGGTAGCAATGATACTTTCTCGATTTGTTTTAAAAGAACCACCATATGAAATATATTCCCCGCTTTTTATTTTTTTTATAAAAGATATCCCAGTCTTTAATGTTAGAACTGGTTTTAGCCTGGACAGAGTATCTATAACTTCCTTATCAAGCCATCTTTGATAATTACTATTAAAAGGACTTAAGCCATAGATAGAAATTCCAAGCCTTACCATATCCAGCCTCATTTCCCTATATCTAAAAAAAGCAGCACTATTTGAACAGTGAAATAAATTTATATTTATTTTATTATTTTTTAATTCGCCTATAATTTTTTTAAATCTAACCCATTGAATTTTTGTGTATACGTCCTGCTCATCACCGGCACATGAAAAATGAGTAAAAACTCCATCAATATTTATATTTGGAAGTGAAACAATTTTTTTAATCTCAGCAATAGCATTTTCATAATTAATACCAACCCGATTCATACCAGTATCAATATTTACATGTACATCTATTTCTCCTCCTAATTCAGCACATCTTTTTGACACCATTTCTGCTTTTTTGTAGGAATTTATAGAAAGAGTTAAATTATATTTTAATGCATCCCCAGTAATACTCAGTGGAGATTCGCCTAAAATATAAATAGGAATTTTCACTCCTGCATTTCTTAATTTTATTCCATCATCTACTAATGCTATTCCTAATCCATCAACTCCATTTTTTATTATTTTTTTAGATATTTCCAAAATCCCATGGCCGTAAGCATTTGATTTTACAATAGCCATAATTTTAGTATTATCTCTTCCAATATATGATTTTATTACTTTTAAATTACGTTCAACATTTTCTAAATTAATCTCTACTCGGGTCATTTATTAATCTCCTCTAGTATTTCATTTTCTCTATCTTTAGAAAAACCTTTTTAATTCCTTCTAAAAGATCTGTTGCAATAAGAGAAGTCCTGCTCGTATATTTTTTGACTATATCAGAAGACATTCCATGAATAAAAACTCCGCAAACTGCACTTTCTGTTATATCCAATCCCTGACTTAAAAGAGAACCAATTACTCCTGTTAATATATCTCCAGTACCAGCTGTAGCCAGCGCCCAATCTCCTGTTGGATTGATAAATGTTTTTTTACTGTAATTGGATATTAACGTTGAAGCACCTTTTAGAACTGATGTTAACCCATGCTTTTTAACTACTTCCAAATTTGCCTGCAGTCTTTGGTGTAAAGCTACTTTCTCTATTCCAAGCATAGCAGCTAACTCACCGCTATGAGGTGTTATAACTACATGTGAAAGATTATCACTGCTACTTTCTACAATTTCCCTTGGGCCATAGAGTGCCCGAAGTCCATCAGCATCAAGCACTGTAGGTTTTTTTATTCTCCCCAGGATTTCTCTAACAAGACAGGTTGTACTGGGGTTTTTTGAGATTCCCGGACCAATTGCTAAAGCATCAAAACCCTCACTAATCTGTACTATATTATCTAAACTATCCATGTGTATTGAAACATCTTCAGTCTGCTCAACAGGATATGTCATTACTTCTGTTAATTTTTCTTCAAAAATACTGTTAAGCTCCCATGGACAAACTAGAGTTACGATCCCTGCTCCTGATCTTAAAGCAGCAAGACAGGTCATTGTAGCAGCACCTGTAAGCCCTATAGAACCAGCAATCACAAGTAATTTTCCTACCTTATGCTTGTATGTCCATGGTTCTTTCTGTGGTATTTTTCCAGCAACCCATTCCAGATCAGCTTCGAAAATCTGTTCATAGTTGCCGTAATACTTTTTAGGAATACCAATATCTATTACCTTAACAGTACCTGCATAATTCGCTCCAGGATAACTTGCAAGTCCTAGTTTTTTACATCCAAAAGTAACTGTTACATCTGCCTTTACAGCTGTTCCTAAAATCATACCGTTATTAGAATCAACTCCTGAAGGAATATCAATTGAATATATAACAGTGTTTTTATCTTTCTCCCTGGACTGATTGATATCATTTATTATTTTCTCAGCAGGCCCATAAATATTCCTGCCGCTAATTCCTGTACCAAATATTGCATCAACGATAAAGTTTGCTTCTTTTAAATTTTTCTTAAATATAGCCGCAGCTTCTTCATCGTCTAGCTTTAAATAATATATTCTTGTATTTTCTTTTTTTCTTAATTTTTTAAAATAAAATATTGAGTCTGAACTGAAATTCTCAGATGGAGTTAAGTAAAACAAGGTTATATCTATTCCCGAATTAATTAAAACATCAGCTGCCACAAAGCCATCTCCACCATTATTTCCTTTGCCGCAGATTATTACACCTTTTAATTTATCTTTTACCTTTTTATAGGTAAAATCCTTAATTATTATTTTAGCAACACCTTCACCTGCATTTTTCATTAACCATTTTGAATCAATGCCATCATTTATACATTTTTTATCTATTTCTGCTACTCGAGAACCTTTAAGTATTCTTTTTAATCTCATTTTCTATCTTTCTTATATAATTGCTATAGCATAAGCTACTGCATAATTCTCAGTTGCTGATATTGATATTTTAATCTCTTTGATTTTAAGTTTTTTAATATAATTTTCTGTCCTTCCATATAACTTAACATAAGGCAAACCAGAATCCATTTTATCCATTTCAATTTCGTTAAAAGATATATTTCCCCCAAATCCAGTCCTTATAGACTTAGCAACAGCTTCCTTTGCAGCAAAGCGCGCTGAAAAGCTTTCGTATTTTCCTTTCTTTTTACTTCTACAATAATCAATTTCACAAGCAGTATATACTCTTTTTAAAAACCCTGAATTTTTTTTAATTGCATTTTTTATTCTTTTTACTTCTACTATGTCAACACCAATTCCATATACTCCCATAAACTTATTACTCCACCGTTACACTCTTTGCAAGATTTCTTGGCTGATCCACATTTCTCCCCAGATGTTTGGCTATATAATAAGAATATAACTGCAGCGGCACAATGGTCAATATTGCATATAATTCCTCTATGGTTTTAGGAATATGAAAAATATAATCAGCATATTTTTTTGTATTTTCATCTCCTTCAGTAATTATTGAAAATATAGCAGCCTTTCTTGCTTTTACTTCCTGAATATTGGAAAGAATTTTCTCATACACAGAATCAATTGGCATTATCCCAACTACAACTGTTTTAGTGTCTGTAAGAGCTATAGGACCATGTTTCATCTCCCCGGCCGGGTATCCCTCTGCATGAATATATGAAATCTCCTTAAGTTTTAAAGCACCCTCTAATGCTGATGGAAGACCATAAATTCTTCCTAAAAATAGGAAGCATGTAAACTTATACGTTGCATCAGCAATACGGGCAATTTCATCAGCCTTATTTAATATATTCTGAATCTTATTAGGAATAACTTCTAATTCTTCTATAATTTTTTGATATTCACTTTGGCTGATATGCTCTTTAACTTTAGCAAAGTACAGACCCATAAGATACATCACCATAATTTGAGCAGTAAAAGTCTTGGTTGCACAAACACCTATCTCTGGGCCTGCATGAGTATAAATTACTGAATCAGATTCTCTTGCTATTGTACTCCCAACTACATTAGTAATTGCCACTATTTTAGCACCCTTTAACTTTGCCTCTCTTATTGCAGCCAATGTATCTATAGTTTCTCCTGACTGAGTTATAGCAACAAACAAGCAATTGTCCTCTACTATTGGATCTCTGTATCTATATTCTGAAGAAAAATCTATTTCAACTGGAATTTTTGCCCACTTCTCAATGATTTGTTTACCAATAAGTGCTGTATGATAAGATGTTCCACATGCAATAATATGAACCTTTTTTAAGTTTTTTACCTGCTCAAGTGATAAATTAAGTTCATCAAAATTTAATTTACCGTCTATAAGTCTGCCCCTCATTGTCTCTTTAACCCCATACGGCTGCTCAAAAATTTCTTTTAACATAAAATCTTCGTATCCGCTCTTTTCAGCACTGGCAATATTCCAATTAACTTTAAATGGCTCTCTCTCAATTAATTTTCCTTCTTTATTAAAAATCTCTACTTTATCTTTTGTTATCCTAACTGTTTCAAAATCATTAATAATTACAAAGTTTCTGGTATGTTCCAGTACTGCAGGCATATCTGAAGCCAAAAAGTTTTCATTTTTCGATACTCCTACAATTAATGGGCTTGCAATCCTGGCTCCAACTAGCTCACCAGAATGATCGGTAGAGATTGCGACAATAGCTCCTGATCCTTTTATCTTTTTTAAAACTTTTTGCATTGCAAAGAGCAAGTCTCCGTTATAATATTTCTCCAGTAGATGAGGCAAGACTTCAGTATCAGTTTCTGAAATAAACTTGTGGCTTTCCTTTTCAAGCTCTTCTTTAAGTTCAGCATAATTTTCAATTATTCCATTATGAACAACTGCAATTCTACCACTGCAATCCAGATGAGGATGGGCATTAGTTTTTGTTGGTTCACCATGTGTTGCCCACCTGGTATGCCCGATTCCACAATTTCCATCTATTTTTAATTCTTTTGCTTCCCTCTCCAGTATCCTTATTTTTCCTGCTTCTTTGACTATGTTAATATTTGTTGGGCTTCCCGCTTTCCTGGTAGTACCTTGGAGCAAAGCAATTCCTGCAGAATCATAACCCCTGTATTCCAGCCTTTTAAGTCCATTTATCAAAATGTTTTTACAATTCCTGTTTCCAACATATGCAACAATTCCACACACTTAAATCCTCCAAAATATTTAATATCTAATTTTATTATAACTTCAATTCATCGAGTTATAAGTTTAACTACTTAAAATCCAACCTCGGTAATAATTGAATATTATAACAGAAGAGTTAAGAATATGGGATAATTGAATTAATCAATTAGAATATAGGATATTAAAATTGTAAAATAAATTATTATCCTTATATTACTTCTGAAACACCTGGTTTTTAAATCTCATATATTCTTCATGGTAATTCTCAATGTAAACTTTAATAAAGTCAGGGTTACTTTACTAATTTATTATTACACTCTTCAATAACGGCAGATATTTCATTTACAACTTTCTTCACTTATTTTTCAATAGTAGTGAAATTTTATAATTATAAGTTTTCAATATCAATGAAAACTATAGTAGAAAAATCTTAAGAAATTTCTTTCTTTTGCGCTCTTAATTAAATAATCAAAAATCACTCATTATCCAACATGAGCTTAATAGCAGGTTTAAGTGTAGGTATTTCATCCTTGATCACTTCCCACAAAATTTCTATGTCTACTCCAAAATATTCATGTATTAATTTATCTCTCATGCCAGCCATTCTTTTCCAGGGAATATGATCATATTTTTTCTTTAAAGTTTCTGGAATCTTCTTGGCCGCTTCCCCAATAACTTCTAAACTTCTTGTAACAGCATTTACTGTTTTCTTATTTATTGAAAATTCTTCAAATTCCATTCCTTTAATAAAATTCTCTATATCAACAACCGAGTCATAAATATCTTGAATGTAGTCACCATAATTACGTTCTATCATATATAAATGACCTCTTTCAATATTTGCTTACCGATCTGTGGTTTAAGAGCTTTTTTAGATACAAGATCTACTTTTTTACCTAATAAATTTTCAAGATACTCTTCTAAGTCTAAAAATTTAAACAATCCAATAGGCTCCTTAAATTCTACAAGTATGTCAATATCACTACCTTCTAACTCTTCCCCTCTTACGTATGAGCCGAATATGCCAATTTCCCTAACCTTGTATTTTCCCTCTATTTCTTTTTTATTCTTTTTTATACAATATTTTATTTTAATTAAATCATTCATAATTTATTCTTATTATAACAACTAATTTTATTAACATAAAAAAATTTATTGTTCTAAGACTATCATTTTTTATACTTGCTGGTTGCAACACTTGCGGAGCCATTAGCACATCAGCACCACTTGAGAGAATGCCTGCAATAAGAGCATTTTCTATAAAATCACCAGAAGGTCTTGGATCTCTTCCCACAATTTTTTTTAAATTTATATTTAAACAAGGATAATTCATCAAGAGAAAAAACTTATCTTTTAGAGAATTG
>JADHVM010000042.1 GCA_016783985.1 Actinomycetota bacterium | reverse complement strand
AACAATTAATATACCAGATGATGTGGTTAGAGAAGCAGAAACCTTATACAATACAACAACCAGGTCTAAGGCAATTGAAAATGCATTAAAAGACGCTATAAGATTTAAAAAACTCCAATTATTTATGCAGCTAAAATCAAAAATTCACTTTGATGAAGAAGCCATAAGAAATTTAAGGGAAAAAGAAATTGATGAAACATAAAATAATAGTTGATACTTCAATTTGGATAGAATATTTTAAAAATACTTTAAGCAATTCTAAATTTATTGAAAAAGGTTTAAATGAAGAATTTGTATATATTACTGGTCCAATTATTTCTGAACTCCTCCAAGGAGTTAGAACACAGAAGGAATATATAATGCTTTCCCAAAGTATAGGTGCAGTCCCATTCCTTAACTGCCATTATAATGACTGGATAACTGCTGGTAATATTTCCTTTAATTTAAGGAAAAAAGGCATAATAATACCATTATCCGATATAATAATTGCAGCAGTAGCTATTAGAAATGACGCAAAAATATACACACTTGATAAGCATTTTAAACAAATACCAGCTATAGATTTGTATTATTAATACATTATACACAGAGGGTTTATATTAGTTCATTTTTGTAAAGAGGAGAAATACTAATCCAATATTAAATCCCACATGTTCAAGCCCTTAATCCTATATATAAAGCTCTGCTCAACATCTGGTATTTCATCACCATCCCACTCATATTTAAATCCATCATAGTAGTAACTCCCCCAGTCCATTGTGGTATTTTCATAGAGGTATCCAGGACCCTTCTCGGTAGCTATATCCATATAGTAATTATTTGATAAAAATTCATCTTCCATTGTTATGTCTACAGGTATCCAGCCATATCCTGGAAACTTAACTTCAACCCACGCATGTCCAACATCTATTTCATTTTCACCAAAAGACAAAATGGTATATATAGGAATTCCAGCTGCAAGTCTTGCAGGGATACCAACAGATCTTAGCAGTGCGGTATACAGTATTGCATAATCAGCACATACTCCTTTCCCCACCTCAAGTATTTCTGATGCATACATGAACTCGTAATCCCCTTCTTCAGCTCTTGGATAATCATAATGAAGCTCGCCTGTCACAAAATCATAAAGCTTTTTAGCTGCTGCCACAGGATTAGTTTCACCTCTGGTTACATCCCTTGCAGTCTCATATATTGCAGGACTATCTGAATCTACAAACAAATCATCTTTTGTATATGTCTTTAGATCCTCATCATCAGCATCATACTCCAGATCCTCATTGCTTGTAATAATAAAACTAAATTCATACATTGTTACATCGCTTTCAATAGTAGCAATTAATTCTTCCCCCACTCCGAGCTCACTATCAAATTCAAAATGGGTAAGTAAGTTCCAGTTATCATCATAATACTCATCTGTATCCTTAAGGCTTGGAGTGCTACTATTTATTATCTGATAAGGAAAGTAGGTTTGAGGCGTTCTCATAAAACACTCAATATCAGTAAGTTTTACTGGCCCATTATTTACAAGCTTATATTCAATCTCAACAGTAAAGCTGTGCTCTGCTGTAGGAGTTGTGCATAATTCTTTTTCTATAATTTTTACAGTTTCAGTTACCTCATCACTTTCAACACCATCTGAAATAACCAAGGTGACTTCATATTCTCCAGGTTCTTCAAACATACAGGAAGTGGATTCACCACCTGAGTAGTGGCTGCCCTCTACTTCCCAGCTGTACTCCAGCTCATCCCTGTCAGGATCAAATGAGGCAGCTGCTGAAAAATATACAGGGTTTTTTGCCTCATAATAATCTCCGCTGGCTTCATCTCCAAACACATCAATATATGCTTTAGGCGGGTAATTTACATTCTCATCAGTATCTATAAAAAACCCTTCCTTTTTTGCTGATTCATCAGATAATCTCACGATTAGCATACCGTTAAAACCGTCAGCCATATATCCGTAATTTCCACTTATGGTTATATCATAAGAATCACCTATGGTATTTAGACTGTCCACAATGAAAGGACTAGCACTATCTTCTATATCAACTACATATAGCCCTCCATCAAGATCTGAAACATAAATAAAACTATCTATTGCATCAACTTCCCATGCTCCCCCTGGAATTACTACTTTCCCTAAAGCTACAGGATTTAAGCTATCGCTTACATCTATAATCTGGAGGCTGCTGTTTTCGTATTTCTCGGTATCAGGATCTAAGACATTGCTTGATATATACACAAAACCATCCATAGCATACATTCCCCAGGAATTTGAAGGTACTCGAGTCAAGCCAACTATTACAGGAGCTTTCTTATCCTTTATATTAATAACATAAAGTTCACTTTCTTCTAAATATTCATCTTCTTCTACATCATACATATTAGTATTTATGTAGGCAAAATTTCCTTTGACACATACGCTGGCTGGGGCACCTGCTACTTCAATTGAACTAACCATTTTGGGAGCAGCCCTATCTTTTATATCCACTATCTCAAGTGCACTTTCTACCTCGTCTTCTCCCCAGATGTTTGTATTAATATAAGCAAAATCTCCATCTATGTATAACCCGTATACAGTCTTCTTATTATTCTCGCCGGTATTATACTCTCCTATAACTACTGGATTTCTTTCGTCAGATATGTCTACTATATAAAAACCGCACTCAGTATAATAATCTTCCTCTCCGGTTATCCAATCAGCATATGAAATATATGCATAGCTGCCATCAACTATAACTATGTTTGCTGCAGTAATCCCAGAACACTTTCCAATAATCTCTGGATTTTCCTTATCCCTTATATCTATTATATATAGAACCCCAAGGTCATTTGTAAGATAAGCATATTCTTTTCCCACATCAACATCTATTGCCTGGCCCGGAACCTTTAATGTGCTTACAAGATATGAGGCTGGGGTACCTGTAAATTCTTGGGAGGGAGTAATTACTTTCTCTTGTTCTTCTTCCTCAGTAACAGGCAGTTCCTCATCAGGCAGCACTTCTTCCTCTTCAGAAATATCCTCCAAAATACTACCCTCTATGCCTGAAATTATATTTTTAATAGCTTCAGGTATCAGGCAGCAGGACGTAAAACTAAAAGCAGAGGCAATACTTAAGCTAATGATTACAGCTGTCACCAATAGTAATTTTAATATTTTAAATCCTTTGATTTTCATTTCTTAGGTTATATATTTTATGTACTTTTAGTTATTATATGAATAAAAATTAGTAAACTTGTATTTATAATTTGCGGCCGCAGTATGGGCAGAAGCTGAACTCTTCCTTCATATCTTTTCCACATTCGGGACACACTGGTTTTTTAGGTATTATATTTTTAGCTCCTTCTTCTACTGCAGAAATCCTTTCTTTTCCAACATCGCCCTCAGTTAGCTCAAATTCTTTTTGTAATATTTTTAAAACTATTACTTCATTCTCAGAAAGCTTGCCATCTTTGGTAAAATTACTATATACCTCCAAATAAAGCTCTACAATATCTCCCTTATCAAATTTTTTTAAGGTTTCTATTTCATTATCCCTTAATTCTTTGAATATAAATATATTATCCTCAATAGTATCAAATTTTTTATCCAGCATTTCATCACAATTTTCACAATACGGCGACTCTGTAGAATCAGGTACTAGTTTACCGCATTCTGCACATTTCCTTTTCATTTGAATCTCTTTTTTACCCTCTTTGTTTTCAGCCATTTCACCTCTTTTTTCTTAAATTTTTATAATCTTCCCTATCTGCAAACTACTGTAATTTTTAAATATCAATACCTTTACGAAAATGCAATACTTAATTCATTTATTTGTCAACTTTGACATATTATCACAAAATTTTTAAAATTTCTTTTTTTAATTGTTTTTAACTATAATAAGCATAACAAAATAAATGATGGGATTTAATAATAAGACTTAAGTAATTTTTGCAAAGATTAATGTTTAAAATGAGTAAAAAAAATAAAATAATTATAAGTGTTGTAGTTATTATTGCATTAGCCAGTCTCTCGTATTTTCTTTTCTGGTATTTTAGCACCAGAGGTAGTGCCGGGGAGTCTGCTGAAATAACTGACCCATATAAAATCCCAAGGGATAATATGGTTAATGATCAAATCATTGCAAGGGGTATTAAAGACAGGGAAGTGCTTGATTCCATGAGTGTGGTTCCCAGGCAGGATTTTGTAGATGAAAGTTTAAAAGACAGCGCTTATATTGACAGGCCTCTTCCCATAGGTATGGGGCAAACTATTTCACAGCCTTATATTGTAGCACTTATGACTGAGAGTTTAGAGCTTTCAGGTGATGAAAAAGTTTTAGAAATTGGGACCGGCTCAGGGTATCAGGCAGCGATATTAGCTTATATAGTTGATGAAGTTTACACTGTTGAAATAGTTCCTACCCTTTATGAGAATTCAAAAGTACCATTGGCTGATTATCCAAATGTTATCCAGAGCAACCATGATGGATATTATGGATGGGAAGAACATGCCCCTTTTGATAGGATAATAGTTACCTGCGCGCCTGATCATATTCCACAGCCCCTGGTAGAACAGCTTGCTGATGGCGGAATTATGGTAATACCTGTCGGTCCTCCTGGATGGAATCAAGTCCTGTGGAAAGTAATGAAACAGGGTGATGATGTTATTACTGAAAAAATACTTGATGTAATTTTCGTTCCTTTAACTCGGGGGTTTGAATAAATTTTATATAAAAAAAATTAGTCCTTTGCAGCTAAATTAATAAGAGCTAGGTCTTTAAAAATTCCAAATAATTATCCCTATTTATCAGCAGAACTAAACTACCTGGATAAGATTAAATGGTCATAAACTGATTTTGAAGGCACTAAAAAACAAGAAATTTATAGATGGAGAGATAGAAGAAGAGGTGGCTGTATGGTGTTTTAGGAGGATGTGTAACTCTCATCCACAACATTTGACAGTATCTCCACATGTTATCACAAGAACATGATACATCACAATTCTATCATCGCCATTTAGGCCTTCCATCATTCAAGAGCTGAATATAGGGGCATGAAGATAAGTTTTCCAAAAACTTGTTTCTTGTAGATATCGGACGAGAGCACAAATCCTTTTTCAATTTCGTCGTGTTCACTGAGAAGCTGATGCATGCTTCTCATTTTTCCAGCAGCTCCGCTTTTGACTTCCACCGGATATATCTTTGCCCCCCTTGATATAACAAAATCAACTTCTGCAGTGCTTCCTTTTTTCATCCTATTCCAGTAGTAAAGTTTTAAGTTTTCAGATCCGCCGGAAGCAAGCAGCTCCTGCCCTACAAACTGTTCTGCAATAGCTCCTTTATAAACTGAAGTCAGATCAGAAGAATTAATGGTCTCAAGGGGATCTATTCCGCAAATATGCTGCATCAAGCCGATATCAAGGAAAAGGGCTTTGAAGACTTTTGATGATGCATTTGCACCAAGAGGCAATCCGGATACATTTGTTGAATGAATAAGATGGACAAGAAATGCCTTTTCAAGAATGTTAAGGGAAGCTTTTGTTACTTCAATTCTCTTGTCAGGGTCAAGATGAGTATATTTTATCTGTGCTCCTACACTGGATGGCACCGATTTCATTAAGTGCTCCAGACTTTCTTTATTGGCTCTGGTGCTATATTTCGCCAGAGACTCAAGATAAGAATTTACGATATCATCATGTACCTTTTTTACTGTTGTCAGTGAACTGGTGCCAAGATATATTTTTACTGCCTCTGGCATTCCTCCAACAATAAGGTAGCGCCGAAGCTCTTCCATGACTGAATGATGAAGAATAGCGGATATGGCCTTCGGTTCAAAAATAGAAGGAAGCTTCTTAACAAGCATGTCTTTTCCACTGGCAAGAAGAAATTCTCTAAAAGTCATAGGGTGCATCCATTCAAATGTGACTCTTCCGACCGGAAATGAAATTGAGCTCATGGCAAACTCAAGAAGCGAACCTGCTGCAACAATGTGAAGTTTGGGTATTTCTTCATATATGTACCGAAGCATCATCAGAGCTCTTTCACATGCCTGGATCTCATCAAAAAAAAGCAGGGTTTTCCCTGGAATTATTTTTTGTCCCGCAAATATCTCAAGTTCCTGGATCATCTTGAGTGGATCTAGATCCTTTTCAAAGATGGAGTGGACGGCCCGGTTTCTTTCAAAATCAATTATGACAATTGATGGGAAAAAATTCTCTCCAAATTCCTTTACTGTAAAAGTTTTACCCACCTGCCTTGCTCCCCTGATAACAAGAGGTTTTCTTCCTGAAGCATCTTTCCAATTTTTTAATTTTTCTTCAATAAACCTTCTTATAAAGCCACCTTCTTATGCACTTATTGTAATAATACAGGGCTATTATTACATATTTATTGTAATAATACAAGGCAATAATTACAACCACCCAGTTGGGGTTTTTCCAGGAGTATTGTACCGCCCCTAAAAGACAAATCTGTATAATTGTTTCCAACAAAATCCGGAGATAGGATATGGCATACCGGGATGTATTCTGGACTTAACCCCTTTATTTATAAGAATTTGCTGTATCACCAGCCTATAATCAGCCAAAATTCATCGCAATATAGGTTATTTGATTCAATAATCATCATAAATAATAACGCTAGAGCAGAAAACACGCGGAATAGAAGAATAAATGAGAAAAAAGGCTCCATAGAAGACAGTTTTATGGCAGTAAAACGTCGTGCCTCAGAATCGATTTTAGAGAGGTATATTTTATGAAGTTTACACTGTTGAAATAGTTCCTACCCTTTATGAGAATTCAAAAGTACCATTGGCTGATTATCCAAATGTTATCCAGAGCAACCATGATGAATATTATGGATGGGAAGAACATGCCCCTTTTGATAGGATAATAGTTACCTGCGCGCCTGATCATATTCCACAGCCCCTGGTAGACCAACTTGCTGCTGGCGGAATTATGGCAATACCTGTAGGTCCCCCTGGATGGAATCAGGTCCTATGGAAAGTAATAAAACAGGGTGATGATGTTATTACTGAAAAAATACTTGATGTTATTTTTGTCCCATTAACTCGGGGGTTTAAATAAATTTTATATAAAAAAATTAGTCCTTTGCAGCTAATTTAATAAGAGCTAGGTCCTTAAAAATTCCAAATAATTATCCCTATTTATCAGCTGGACTGAACTACCTGGATAAGATTCTATAAATAATTTTGATTTTCTAAAAGATTTCTTTCTCCACTTAATCTCAAACCCAAAAAGTTTGTCGCTTTCCTCTTCTAAATAATCAATTTCCTGGCCCCTTTGAGTTCTCCAGAAATAGGTATTTCTTATCCTATTGTGATTTTTATTAAATTTTATTCTTTCGCTAACTAAAAAATTTTCCCAGAGCGCACCTACATCCTGTCTTAAATTGAAAGGATT
>JADHVM010000041.1 GCA_016783985.1 Actinomycetota bacterium | reverse complement strand
TTTGCTTCCTCAACAAATTTTTCTGCAGGAATATCAACTCCTGCGTCAATCACTGTAAATCCTCCGCCTTCAAGCATCATACCAACAAGATTTTTACCTATATCATGCAAATCTCCCTGTACTGTTCCAATGATTACACTACCTCTGCTAGCTGCATCTGCTTCTGATAACAGCGGCTTTATTATATCCATAGCTGCATGCATTGCTCTTGCAGCTATTAGTACTTCAGGTATATACATCTCATTAGCTTTAAACTTCCTGCCCACTACATCCATGCCTGGAACCAGTCCATTGTTTAAAATCTCTACTGCTTTTACTCCTTCATCCACCAGTTTCTGGGCTATTTCCTTACTTTTTACATTATCTCCTGAGATAATTGAATCTGCTAGGTCTTGATATTTTGCCATTGCATCTCCTTTTTTGCGCTTTCATATATTTTCTTTTAAATTTTTTACAAGATTTGATTATATATTATAAATAATAATAATATCAAGTCAAAAGTAAAAAATTTTAAGTTTTAAATATTTACATCTCAAATTTTTTTCCCAATAAGGCTAAATCTTTTAAGCTATAATAATAAATAAAAAATACCGACAATAATTTTTTACCTTTTTAACCAGCAATAAATACTCCCAAATTGCTGATTTTTTAAATTAATGTATTTACTACATTTTTTATATATAGTATACTTGCCATAAGATAATCTTTACTAGTATAAATATATACAAAGTATTAAATTAGGACCATGTAAATTAAAATAATATCTATGCCAATAAATGCCAGAAAAAGTCTAAACAGATTAAAGGACGAAGTAGTTCATTGTAAAAAGTGTCTTGACCTTGTAAAAACCAGAAAAAAGCCAGTGCCGGGAACAGGAGCTTCGACAGGTAGAATAATAATAGTTGGGAATTATCCAAGCATAGAAGGTGCAGAAAAAACTGGAATTCCTTATACAAATGATAGCCCAGGAAAATTATTAAGAAATATCCTGCAAGAAATTCATCTATCCTTGAGCAAAGATACCTATATTACATATCTTGTCAAATGCACTCCAAGAAAAACTACAATTAAAGACAGCCAAGAAAAAAATATTCAGGTTAAGTTACTAAAAAAACATACAAATAATTGTATTTATTTTCTTACAAAAGAAATTTCTATAATAACACCTCATATAATTATATCTTTAGGATTGGATACCTCTAATATCATTTTAGAGAATTTTTTCTCTGTAGGAAAAAAATACAGTAACATGAAGAAAATACATATGAGGATGTTTGAAAACCCTTCATTTAAATTAGTACCTTTTTACGAACCGCAAGATGTAACTGAAAGAAAAGTAGTTACTGAAAAAAAATATTTAGAAGATTTTAAGTCTTTATCTAAACTGCTAAAAATAATCTGATAATTAACAATAATCAATCTACCAGGTATACATATATCGTTCTTCTGCCATATCTAAAACATTGTTCTAATGATTCAAAACATAGATCAATCCTATCACCTTTAATCCAGCCACCTGTATCTCCTGCTGTTGCTACTCCATAACCATCAATAAAAACCTTTGTTCCAAGCGGTATAACTCTGGGGTCAACAGCAACTATCCCCTTCCTTGCTCTAAGACCCATAGCAGTTATTCCATTTCCATTTATACCCCCGCCTCCTGAATAATAAGCAGTTGCAATCATCTTCCATTCACCAACCAGAGCAACTCCTGAAGGCTGAATTTCTGCTATCCTTCTCCTTATTGCACTAAGATAATCCTGTACCTCCTGCTTTTCCTGTTTTACCTGTTCTAATAACTGCTCTTCTTTTGCAAGGGTTACCTGTAATTTTTGCTTTTCATTTTCTTTTTCTTTTACCAATATTTTTATTTCCTTTTTTTTCTCCTCTGATTTTCTTAAGATCCTATCGTATTCTTCTTTCTCATAGCGAATTTCTTCTATCAGTTCAGCATCTCTTCTCATAATATTTCTAAAAAGATATATACTATTTACAACCTCGTTTATATCCCCTGCACTGATAATAAGCCTTGCTATATTATCATTTCCATATTTGTATGTATAAACTATCCTCTTAATCAGTAACTCTTTCTTTTTATCCATACTATCCTGCAAATCAAATATTTCCTCATATAATTCCTTCACCTCTGACTCTAAAACAATTATCTTTTCGTCCAGTGTTTCAATTTCACATTTTAAAAATACTATTAAATTTTCAGTGTTTATAATCTCTTCAACTAGATTCTCTTCTTCTGCGCTAAGCTTTCCGACTTCATTTTTTAACTCTTCAAGAGTAACAGCATTGATTCTACGAGGTGCAGTTAATTGAATCATGGGAAAGACAACCAGTATTATTGCTAATACTATAAGCAGCTTGGAGAAAAACACTCTACACTTATAACCATTTCCGCAAATATTCCTATTATTCATTTTCTAATTTTTCACTTTTATTATTATAAATAATTACTACAAATAAAACTATATTTTGTATTACAGAGTTATTTTACCAATTTTTTAATTATCCCTACAATAATTTAATTTCCATACTTGTTATTATTTTATTAAATATTTGCAAAAATAAAAATAAAAATTTTGTATGCCCATCACTATGGATATCTATAATGACCAATAATTTTTTCCTTCCCTAATATATCCTCCTCACAAGTACAGCCAGGATTAATATAGTTGTAAATTACTTTAGGAGCTCCGTCCTTTGTTGTAACATCAGATAAAATTCCAACATTATCACTATAACTATCACCATCCATATCAAAAAATACTATATCCCCCGGAAGCCACTGGTTTAAATTATCAATATTTGCAGGATTAAAAACAATTACAAGAATCTGTGAATTCCTTCTAAAAAAAATCTCCAAATTCTGTATTCTTCTATAATCTATATTAGAATCTGTTACTGTTTGATTCCATATCTCTTTTAGCGGATATTCACTAAAATTATTAGCTATATCATTATCTACTAAATCTCTTATACTAAAACCTGCATCTTTAAATGCTCTGGCTATTATATCGGTACACAGAGCTAAGTTTTCTGGTGGATCCCCGCCGTCATAGTAATTTAGCTCATCTGCTCCTTCCAAAAAAATATTTTTAGCTCCAATTTCAAACTGCCTCTTTGCCCCCATCAAAATATCCTTTTGATCATTTATCCCATCTTTATCCATATCACTGGTGATACCAACATTGTCTAAATCTACTACCCTGAATCTTGGAAGATCATTTTCAAGAGCAGTAGGAGGCTCGTACTCTTTTTTAAAAGAAAAATGACTTATGCTTATTACAGCCGCAAGTATTATCGTTAGTATTATAATGATTATAATGAAATGTTTTATATTAAATCTCTTCTTATAAGCTTCCATAATTTATATTTATATAAATTTAATCTGACAAATTAAAATCAGTTATCTGGAAGTTTAAAAATCCTATATCTATATTCAATATCTCAAGTAACCCTATTATTCCTGAAATTACTATAATCAGAGTAAAAAATGTAATATAGATATAATAAAATCTGGGGAAAGTAATGCGGCTTTCATTTCTACCAGTATAGCTTTTATCCTCACTTAAATATTTGCCCTGGTTGCTTTTAAACAATAAAATAATGATCCTTAACATATTAACTACTAAAAATATAAAAGCAACTGTTATTAAAATTAAAATAAATATATTAGCCAGGTCTAATTTTATAACTTCACTGCCGGCTGCGTATGAGATAAATGGCTCTAAATAATAAAATCTACTCAAAAACCCTATTGTTCCTATAAATCCACATAAAGATAAAATAATTATGACTATATTCACTCCAAAATATTTATTAGTTCTGGCAAAACCTCTTATATTACTTAAGGAATCATTTTTAAACTTCTTTTCTATAATGCTTAAAACACTATAAATTGGTAAAAAACTTAGCAACAGTAAAATCAAATTTATTGTATTTAACCAATCAACTCTATCCCTGCCAATAAGACCTGTTGAGCACATAGCATAATTTAATAATACAAGACCAATAAAAACTAAAAAGATAAATGATAATATTCTTCTTAAGCTTGTTGTCTTAACAGCACCAATATTTCCTCCCAATATGCAGCCAAAAGCCAGTATTATAAATAATATTGACATATAACTGCCATTATTATCTAAAAAATAAAAAATTATATTATCTAATTTTAGAAATAAGAAAATACCTATCGGAAAATACAAAAACCATATAACAGGCAGTGATGAATTTTCACATCTGCGTGCTAGTTTTAAATAGGGACCTTGAAATGGGAAAATAAATAAAAAAAGATATACAGCAATTCCAAAAAATAATACTCCTGCTGCAATCAATGGGTTACTAATTGCATCAGATTCAAAAATCTGCATAAAGCTCTTAAAATCAGTTGCCCCATATATTAATGAAAACCCAAAAAAAACTAAAATTACTGCTAAAGACGACCTTAAAAAGAACTTTAAAATATAACGTCTGGCAGAAATTATATTATTATTTAAGCTTGATATCAGTTGAAAAACACTTATTGTAGAAAGACAAAGACTTAAAAAAATTACTATGAAATTTCTTGAGATTATTAAAAAAATAATGCAGCAAACTGAGAATAAGAAAAGCATTAAAATCTTTACAAAATGACTACTTTCAATATTTGATATTGAAATAAACAATAATATATTTAATGTGCCAAACAGAAAAACACCTATTTCAATCATCTCAAGCAAACCAAAATTAAAAAGTGAATTTGAATAGACTCCGGTTATTTTAAATACATAAAAATTCATAATCATTGCCGATAATATTGAAAGAGCAAAAAGGCTAATAATAAATATTTTTATGCCTTTTCTTCTCGAAAGTCCAAAAAAAATGGATATAAATATGGCAAAACCCAATATTGCTACACTATAGATTGGGCTTATTTTATCAACAGAAAAAATTAAATCCATATTACAAACAGTCATCTCCCCACCAGTCACTTTTATCTATTTTAAACAATCTATAATCTTCCAATTCAATTTCTTTATATATGTCATTAAGCCTTGAGTAGCCATAAAATAGTATTAAAAAAACCAGTAAATAAATTGAAATAATTCCTATAAAAATAAAAATTTTATCCCAAATTGTCTCCTGATATAGAAATTTTGAAAAACCAAGGAAATTAATTCCGCCTGAAATAATAATGATCTGCAGCGATAATAAGTGAGACATATAATTCTTAAAGTACAGTATTCCAAATAGACCCAATAAAAACAGTAAAAAGCTAAAATAAATTGTAAATTGTAAACTCAATTTTTATTCCTTCTTATTTTTTTCCTTATTTTTACCAATAACAATGATAAACCATAAAACAGAAATAAATAAAACTGATATTAATAAAATAACAGGTATCATGTAGTTTGAATAAAGTTCTCCCAAAAAAACAGAAAAATTCATTATTTGAATATTGCCACCTTCATTATGTTCCCTAAAAAATTTTAAAGTGTAACTGAAAAATAGACAACCAATTCCACCACAAAGAAATATTGGCAAGGCAAGACTTAAACTTTTATTAATCAGCTTTTTTCTAATCACTTTTTTATTGTATAATTCTTTTTCTCTTACAGATATTTCATCACACCTATAAAACTCCCCATAGCAAAAATACATATAAAATAAAATATAAAAAATCATTATTACAATATAAATTAAGAAAAATAAAACTCCTGAAAGTAAAACAAGGTTTAATGTACCCCAAAATAATAATGTCAACGAAAAATAAAGCAGCTTCTTCTTTTTATCTGTAAGCAGTAATGAAAGCAATGTAAATATAAATATTGCTGCTATACTAATATAATATACTATTGTTATTATTAATTGATTTTGCATCATACCCAATCACTTAAACCAGAAATCCCTTACGGTATAATCTCTCTGCTTTATTAAATCCATTTTCTCAAACTTTAAATTCCGCCTTTTATACTCTGCAAGCTGATACCGGTATGTCATCTCAATTGCACCAATCTTACAAAACTCCACACAACCGCCGCAAAAGATACACTTATTTAAATCTATATAAAATTCTTCTAAAAATACTCTCCCCTTATCATCTATGCTTTTTTTAATATTTATACAATTCTCAGGACAAACTTTTTCACATAGTCCGCATCCATTACAAATAATTTCAAGGGTATCAAGGTCTAATTTCAGATGTAAAAGCCCCCTGCTGCCTTCAGGTATAATTATTTTCTCCTTAGGATAGACAACCGTTCTTGGCTTTTTAAATAAATTACCTAAGTTTATAAAAAAATTCTTAATAATTCTTAACATTAATACCTTTAAAATTAATAATTAACTACTCAAATAAAACTATACATATTTCTAAATACTAAAAAAGCTATTGTTAATATTAAATTTACAATCGAAACTGGAATAAGAAATCTCCAATTAATGCCAATTAAATACTTATAACTATCCAGCCCCGGGGTTGCCCTATCTAATAGTAGTAATACTATAAAAATAACATAAAATTTTAAAGCAAAAATAATCTCCCCTCTAATAAAATATATATTTTGCCAACCTCCAAGATAAAGAATAATAAGAATGACTATAAGAAAAAATAAAATTGTATAACTTGAAAACCTGCTAATAGCCCTTCCCATTCCCCTGCCTTCCTTATCAATATTTTCAGTAAACAAAAATGTATTTCTTTTACTGATACCCATCAATTTCAATTGCAATAATATGGAAATAAAAAATATTAAAAAACCAAGTGGCTGGTAAACTATATTCCAAAAGTTGTATTGAAAATTAACAATTACTTTTAAACTTAAAGTTTTATTAATAAGAACCACACTTACAATATTAATTAAAACCGGAATAACAAAAGTCAACAAGGTTCCAACCTTTTTAGCAGCCTGGCTGAATATGAAATTATATGAGGTTCTGCTAGCACAGATAAAATTTAATAATAGCAGCATAATATAGGACACTGCAGCTGCTATTAAACTAAAATCTATATCTACTATAACTAAAGTTGCTGTAATAGGAATAATACTCCATATTAAAAAGGAAAATAAAAAAATGAAAAACTCCCAGATATTTAATTTATAATCCTTCGATAAATACTTAAATAATTTTAAAACCGGATAGGTAAAACCCCTGACCCCTGGAGTTACATATCCCCTTCTAAATTCCATCCTTGCGATTAATTTATTGTTCAGATAGGAACATATATATAAATTTATTCCAAAAATTAAACATAAATAAGCTATTTCTTTTATAGTATTAACCATTTCATCTCCATCGGGAATGCATTATCTCCCCGGAACTTATATCCAGGCTTGCTAAAATTAAATTCAGATCTTCCAATTTATTATCCCTAAGCACCTCTTCACTTAAAAAAAGGCTATTCTTGGAAGGGCCCATTATTACTAATGAGAGCAATTTA
>JADHVM010000040.1 GCA_016783985.1 Actinomycetota bacterium | reverse complement strand
TGGTATGCTCAGAGATACTATCAATCACATATCCCATGTTAACCTTACAATTAAGATCAGGGATATCTTTTTGAAAGATTGTAGTACAATTTGGTAGGGAAAATATAGCCTTACTAAGGTCAAGTCCTACTTTTCTTTCGTCTACATCAAAAGCTGCCACAAAATTGATATCACTGGCGAAATATCCTCCGAAATTTTTAGTAATAAGGCCAGGAATATCTGCCTCCTTGTCACTGTAATAGAAACGTCCCTGTACTAGTGAGCTAGCACAATTTCCAATACCTATTAGTGCTGTTCTAATTTCAACCATTTGTCACTACTTCCTTTCCTTGAATTTTTCAACTAAATTATAATGTTCCATAAAGAAAAAACTTATAATATAATTATATTTTAGCAATAACCATCCTGTATAAATAGTGGACTGACTCTGCATAATTAAGATATATACTAAAATATACTTTGGTCAGACTGACTTTTAATTTGTTTTCTAAGGTGGCACTAAATTAATTAAAATTAATTTCATTTGTAAATCATTTGCACTATTATGCTTATTTGAATATATAGGATCCAAATAAAATATCATTATATTACCTGCCTGCAACATATAAAAAATAAATAAAATAATAAATGAGTGTCAAATCTCATAAAAAGATACTTAAGAGGACTTAATTAGTCTCTGTGGCTCTTTCTACCTTTTGCATAGAAGAGTCTAACTTTATTAAGTCTGTCCTAAAGTTAAATTCTCTTCTTTCATAAACTTAATTTTTTTATTATATCATATTCTTTTTATCTTACCTAATATACAAAGAGGGGTGAACCCATCGGTTAAACACATTGCATACTAATATGGCATAGGTTAGAATAGCTGGTGAGACTTACACAAGATAAGAGATAGGAGGCTCTATAAATATTCTATATGGAATTTTAGCTTCATTATATTTTTTATCAACTTTACTATCCACCCCACTCACTATTAATAATAATCATAATTGTGATTTTTTTTGAATACTTGATAAGCTTAATTTTTAATAGTTTTTAATTACTTATACTGATAAAATTATGCAAAATTTTATTTTTTAATATTTTTTAGACATTTTTATAGAGAAAAAATTTTTATTATATATGATTTTCACACACATACTTTTTTATCAGATGGAGGAATCAGCCCAATTGCTCTTATAAGATTTGCGGTTGCTAGCGGCTATAGGTGTATAGCTATAACTGACCATGCAAGCTACTCTAACCTTGATTATTTAATTGAAAGGATAAAAAAAGATTGTAATCTAGCAGAGAAGTACTGGGATATAGTTGCTATACCTGGTGTAGAACTTACAAATATCCCTGCAAAAAGCATAAATGACATGGCAAAAGATGCTAAAGAACTTGGCACAAAAATAGTAGTAGTGCATGGAGAAAGTATAGTAGAGGAGGTTGAAGCAGGCACAAACTTGGAAGCAGTAAGTTCTAAATATGTAGATCTTCTTGCTCATCCTGGTATTTTTATGCCAGATGAGGCTAATGCTGCTGCAAGAAATGATGTGTATATTGAAATTACTTCCAGGAAAGGACACTGTTTGACAAATGACATTGTAGCAAAAGTAGGAAGAGAGGCAGGAATAAGGTTTTTAATAAACAGTGATGCCCACAACCACAGTGACCTCTTACAATCTAATTTTCAAAGCAAGGTAGGAATTGGTTCAGGACTGGAATCAGATGAAATTGAAAATATTCTTACAAAAAACAGTAAGGATTTTCTTAGTAAAATTAGGTATTAATTAAACATTAAAAAATGATACAATTTATAAAAGCATGCATTTAATTGTAGATAAACAAAATAGAGTCTTGCCAACTAGTTTTAACTTAGCTGATAGCATGAAAATCCAAATAGGATAACATGCTAAAAAACAAAGTGCACCTCCTTTATGAAGCCTATAATAAAATTTAATTTATCATAACCTAAGTTTATGTAAAAGGAGGTACACCCGTGAAATATATAGGATTATATTTACACAAAAAAGTATTTTTGCAACTGTTTTAGGAGAAGATGGTAAAATTCTATCAAGGGCAAAATAGGACCAAATTGCAGGGATATCTGCTACTACCTAAAAAGCCAGGTCTTCTACCTTATGCTATAGGACTACCACTGGGTTTATTACATTTTAAAACACTGGCATGGGCAACACAATATAATACATATTTTAGGGGTAGTTATGGATAAAAATTAACTTCCTATATAATCCTTTAAAGCTCTGCTTCTGCTTGAATTTCTTAATTTATTTAGTGTTTTAAATTCTATTTGTCTAATTCTTTCTCTGGTAATCTTAAATTCCCTCCCGACCTCCTCAAGGGTCCTGGGGTGGCCATCCTGTAATCCAAACCTAAGCTGAATAATTCTTCTTTCCCTATCAGTAAGGGTATTTAATACTTCCTGCAATTGATCCTGCAACATAGCAAACGAGGCAGCATCTGAAGGCTTTTCAACTTCTGAATCTTCTATAAAATCTCCCACCTGGCTATCACCATCTTCGCCTATGGGAGTTTCAAACGAAACTGGGTGCAGATTTATTCTAATTATCTCTCTTACTTTTTCCAGTGTGAAATTCATCTTTTCTGAAATCTCTTCAGCAGAGGGATCTCTTCCAAATTCTTGGATCAATTTCCCTTGCACTCTTATTAATTTATTAATATTTTCTACCATATGAACCGGTACTCTGATTGTTCTGGCTTGATCAGATATCGCTCTTGTAATACCTTGTCTAATCCACCAAGTCGCATAAGTAGAGAATTTATAGCCTCTTCTATAATCAAACTTCTCTACTGTTTTGATCAGGCCAAGATTACCTTCCTGTATGAGATCTAAAAATAGCACCCCTCTGCCGGCATACTTCTTTGCAATGCTTACTACCAGTCTGAGATTTGACTCCACCAGTATTTTTTTCGCTGCAGCATCCCCGGCTTCAATTCTTTTAGCTAGTTGTACTTCCTGAGAGGCAGATAAAAGCCTTACCTTGCCAATCTCTTTAAGATACATCCTTACCGGGTCAATAATTGAGGACTTTATAGTAAGATCCAGTTTTTCATTCAGTGGAGTCTTTCTTTTGTTTTTATTTTGGAATTTTTGGTCAATGCCATCTTCTTTTTCATCTATTATATCTATTTCTAATTTATCAATAATATTAAAAATATTTTCAATTTGATCTTTGGACAACTCCTGGTCTGATAGAGTATCAATAATCTCTTCATAGGTAAGCATTCCGTCTGATTTACCTTTTTCTAATAGCATATTTACTTCTTCAATTTTAAAATCTGTTCTTCTTGTAATTTTAAATCACCCTGATCTTTATAAATTATTTAATTTTTTTTATTTTCGTTAAAATAATTAATACCTTTTTCTTAATCTTCTGAGTTTAGAATTTAGCTCATCATTGGGGTTTCTATTATATTTATACCTTCTGCTATTTCCACTAAAGCTTCTATTTACCTGATGTTTTGCTTCATTAACTAGAATGATTCTGCCTCTTAGACTACTTTGGTTATACTTCTTAATAGTTTTAATTGCTGCTTCTTCAGTTTCCATTTCAACGAATCCAAAGCCCTTTGACTTACCTTCCAGTGTTCTAATTACTTTTACATAAGTTACACTGCCTTCACTGGAAAATAATTCTTTCAAATTTTCTCAAGAAATGAAGATAAGAATAATATAGATAATAAGAAACGTGATTTTAATTTGAAAGGTGAACCAAAAAAATGCAGATTTTTCTTATCTATACATTATCTAATAACATCCTTGTCAAATTGGATATATTATACCATAAATCTGTTAATATCGAGTAAATTCTTTGTATAATAATCTTTTAAGATTATAGTTCTGATTGTAACCCTGTCCACAGTGCCCAGGTAATAAGCTCAATACTTTACCTCTATCCTTATCTTAAAAGTTCACCCTACTGTCCGTTCTGAGCAGCCAATATATAGTGAGTAGCATGGTGGGGGGTAGATAATAATTAAACCTAAAAGACAAATTCTGGAATAAATATTTCCTCATTTACTAACAGAATTCTGGTTTTAACATTGTCCACAGTGGCCAGCCATACAAGACTTTTTTTAATTCCTCAAAATAACCTTTAAATAAATTAATTCCTTTAAAAATTGGTTCGAAATTTCACACCTTGGGGCAGCCATAACTTTAATAAACATTTTCTTTCTATGAAAATAATGATATCTTTTATTAAATTATTAGTTTTTCTGGTCAGTCACTAATATGAGTGATAACTTAAATAAAAATAAGCAATTTTTAAGAAAACCAATAAAGGTTTTATTAATTACTACAGGAACCTTTTTTATTGGAGTTGGTATTATTGGAATATTCGTACCTGTACTTCCTACCACTCCTTTTCTTTTAATTTCAGCAGCACTTTACGCAAGGAGCTCCAAGAGGTTTTATAACTGGCTTATAAATAATAAAATTTTCGGAATATACATTAAAAATTATAGAGAAGGAAGAGGAATTCCATTAAAATTAAAAATCATTACTATAGCCCTTTTATGGATAACTATAGGATGTTCGGCTATTTTTGCTATAGATATATTTTGGGTAAGAGTTATACTGGTTATTATTGCAATTGGAGTAACAATTCATATTATAAGTATAAAGCCTAAAGATAAAGCAAAATAGGTCTTTCAGATTAATCAATTCTTTTATAAGTTGGCTTGAAATTTCATACCTTGGGGCAGCCATTTTGAACGATTTTGGCAATTATTTAGATTTATTAGCACGTCAAAGGGTTTTCTAAGCTTAAATTCAAGAGTTTTACCTCTTAACTTTAAGTTCGTAAATACAAAATTTATAATTTGTCTTTTTTATTCTACTTCCGAACTTTCAAAAATCTCATATGCTCTTGAAGATATATCAATGAGCTTAATTAGTGTTATAGAATATTCTTCTTCAGTTATATTTAAGGTTTAAATTGTTGGTTCATTCATATTGTTTTTGTCTTAATTCTATTGCTTTTTTATCATAATCATCCTGAGTAATACCGGTAAATTTTTATAACTTAATTTGGGCTGCAAGTCTCAAAAATGATGTTGCTATTGGTTACAAAATAGCAGCAGAGGAGGGTTTTAAAGAGATAATTAATCTAATTAATTTGAAAGTTTCGGTTTTAAAGTTATAATTGACCTGTAAGATTAATAAAAAATTACAACTGATTCCGTTAATAAAGGAGGTTATAAATGTCAAAAGAAAAACACACTTATACCACTGGATTTGGAGCACCGGTTGAAAATGACCAGAACAGTAAAACTGCCGGTAATCCCGGCCCTTTGCTCATACAGGATGTTCATTTGCTTGAGAAATTGGGACATTTCAACCGGGAGCGCATCCCTGAGCGTGTAGTCCATGCCAAGGGGGCAGGAGCACATGGCTATTTTGAGGTTACAGCCGATGTAACAAAATATACTAGAGCAAATTTTCTTTCTGAAATCGGCAAACGAACTGACGTCTTTGCCCGGTTTTCCACTGTTGGTGGCGAGAAGGGTTCTGCAGATGCTGCAAGAGATCCACGCGGATTTGCCCTCAAGTTTTATACTGAGGAAGGCAATTATGATATGGTGGGAAACAATACCCCTATATTTTTTATCCGCGATCCGCTTAAATTTCCTGACTTCATTCATACTCAGAAACGCCATCCCGGAACCAATCTCAAGGATGCTGATATGTTCTGGGATTTCCTTTCACTGACACCGGAATCCAACCATCAGGTGACAATCCTTTTTTCAGACCGTGGCACACCAGCAACTTACCGTCACATGAATGGCTACAGCAGCCACACTTATAAATGGTATAATCAAAAGGGTGAATACTGCTGGGTAAAATATCACTTTAAAACAGAACAGGGCATCCAAAACCTCAACCGTGACGAGGCTACTGAGATGAGTGGAAAAGATCCTGACCATGCTACACATGATCTTTATCAGGCCATAAAACGCGAGGAATTTCCCTCCTGGAGTCTGGAAATACAAATAATGACACCTGAGCAGGCCAGGGATTACCGGTTCAATCCATTCGATATTACCAAGGTATGGTTGCATGCAGATTTTCCACCCATAACTATTGGACGCCTGGTACTCAATCGCAATCCTGAGAATTACTTTGCTGAAGTGGAACAAGCGGCTTTCTCACCTGCAAACTTTGTACCAGGAATTGCTGCTTCCCCTGACAAAATGCTTCAGGGCCGGCTTTTTGCTTATCATGATAGCCATTTGCATCGTTTAGGACCCAACTATCATCTTTTACCTATAAACCGGCCAAAAGCGACCAAAGTAAATTACTATCAGCGTGATGGTTTTATGACTGTTGGAGATAATGGTAAAGGTACACCGAATTATTACCCTAATAGCTTCGGTGGCCCGGAACCAGATCCCGGAATATCTGAGCCCCCATTTGATGTATCAGGCCAGGCAGCACGGCATCCTTATATCCATCCAAATGATGACTTTTTTCAGACTGGTGAGCTTTATAGGCGTGTGATGAATGATGAGGATAGGGAGCACTTGGTTGGTAATATCACCACTCATCTTGGCAATGCTCAGAAAAAAATTCAATTGCGTCAATCAGCAATTTTTTACATGGCTGATCAGGAATATGGTGAGAGTGTTGCCAAGGGATTGGATCTTGATGTTAACCAAGTGAAAAGTCTTGCAGAGATGAAAAATTAGTTCTATATTTTGATGAAAAACTTTCCTTTCTTTTTAAAAAATGATTGGAAATTACACATCTTGGGGCAGCCAGAATCAAACTAGACGCTATAAAAAGGTAAAAAAAATAGTAATACTGTTGATCATTTTTTCGCAATACTTCGTCACTTAATAGGTACATAGGATTAAAACTGATACAGATAATAATGCTTTGAATTGTCCACTTTTTCAATCATTAAGTTAATCCGTGACAAATCCGTGACATTTGGGGCAGACAAACCATAGAAGTTGGCGCCCAGGCATGATAGATCTTCTATGCTGATGTGCTTGAGACATTCGGTTACTACGGTTACCAGAGTTACCGTGGTAGCTGAAGTTACGATATTATTAACCTGGTGTTCGAATCCTCTCTCCCCAGCCACCTTGTGCAGTAAGCAAAGTGACTAACTTCGGCTCTACGGCTAGGCCTTACACCAATAAACGGGGCAATCCATCCTAACAACATAAAGTTTATTCTCAGCCTGTAGTTTTCAAAGTTCTTTCTATACTTTAAAAAAGTTATTACATGATGGGGAACGTGGTCTGACTTTTTTCTACAAACTTGAATCCACTTGAGCCTCTGTCTGTCAGTTGGCTGGCTTGCTGAGTTTAACAGCTGTGCCATATGCCAAAAGCTCAGCAGCACTGCCCATAACACTGGTAGTCATAAAACGGACGTTAATTACCGCGTCAGCTCCCAACTCTTCAGCCTGTGCTATCATCCTATT
>JADHVM010000039.1 GCA_016783985.1 Actinomycetota bacterium | reverse complement strand
GAAGTCTATTAAGAGTTCAGAATTGCAGGATTAGCATTTATTATATGAAAATTCTTATGGAATCATATTATGAAAGAAGTTAAATTAAGATTTAAGTTTATAAAAAGAAGTGAGTATAAATACCTGTCTCATCTGGATATTACAAGAATTATAATAAGAGCGGTCAGGAGAGCTGGAGTAAAAATTAAGTATAGCGAAGGTTTTAATCCTAAACCAAAAATAAATTTCAGCAACCCTACTCCACTGGGGATAGAAAGTATGGCTGAATACGCAGATCTTATAATACTTCAGGAGCTGGATGCAATAAATTTTATAGATATGATGAATATGCAGCTTCCCAAAGGGTTAAAACTTGTCAAATCAAAGGTAATAGCATCTAAAACTGCTAGTCTTATGAGTGATATATCAGTTTGCCTCTATAGTTTTAGATTAAAGACAATTACTCCTGGGGAAGGTTTTAAGGATGACTTTAATGGGGGAATAAGGGAGAAAGTAAAATCTCATCCAGATATTTTAAACTCAATTCTTAAGCTGGAGTTTGAGAAAGATTACAATGTTAAGGATGTTGTTTTTCTTAAGCTTTTTGGGTATGCTAAGACTTTTAAAGAAAGGAATAATAGAATTTTTAAGTTCAATAATTTTTTTGAATTTTTCCAGGACTTAATAAAAGTTTATAATATAAGAGTAGATTATATATTAAAAGAGGAGATGTTCATTTTTAAACATAATAATTTAAAAACACCAATGGAAGTAGTTAGTTAAGGAGATGAGTTTATAAATTGAGCAAAGAGATGCTAGTAAGTTCTGATAAAAACGAAACCAGAGTTGCAATTTTAGAATCAAAGCAGGTTGTTCAACTTTATTTTGATAGAAAGAGAAATAAATCTTTAGTGGGTAATATTTATCTTGGCGTGGTTGAAAATGTATTAAAAAGTTTAGATGCTGCATTTGTAAATATAGGTGAAGAAAAAAATGCATTTTTATACATTAATGAGATTGCATATGATGTGGATCTTGAAGAAAGAAGCAGCATTACAAAGAAAATCCAGCACATTTTAAAACCTGGCCAAATAATTCTTGCACAGGTGACTAAGGATCCCATGAAGGGTAAAGGTGCGAGGCTTACGAATTTTATATCCTTGCCAGGCAGGTATTTAGTATTGGCTCCATTTAATGATGGAGTTGGGGTTTCAAGGAAAATAAACTCGGTTGAACGTGAAAGATTAAAGGCTTCAACAGAAGAAATTAAGCCTAAAGACTATGGACTTATTGTAAGAACTGCTGCTAAAAGTAAAGGAATTGGAGAATTAAAAAAAGATTTGAAACACCTTCTTAAACTGTGGAGCTTTATAAAGAAAAAAACTTCCCGGGTAAAAAAACCAGGTCTAATTTATAAAGAACATCCGATAGTCATAAAATTACTACGAGATATATTTTCAGAAGAATTTGATGCAATTTATGTTGATAAAAAAAATATTAAAAAAGATATATTAAAGTATTTAAGAGGGATAGGGGTTAAATTTAATAATGTAATAATTCATCATGGGCAAGATGATTTATTTGAAACTTTTAATGTTAGTGAAGTTATAGAAAGTGCTCTTGAAAGAAAGGTCTGGTTGAAGTCAGGGGGGTTTATAGTTATTGATTATAGTGAGGCTTTAACTTCTATTGATGTAAATACTGGGAAATTTATCTCAGGCAGGAATTCAGCTCATACAATACTTAGAACTAATTTAGAAGCTGCTGAAGCTATAACTACTCAGTTAAAACTTAGAGATATTGGGGGAATAATTGTTGTAGATTTTATAGATATGGATAGCGATAATGATAGACAGAAAGTTTTTAGCAGGTTTGAGCAATACCTGAAAAAGGACAAAACAAAAACAGAAGTGCTGTCATTTTCAAAATTTGGGTTACTTGAAATGACTCGTAAAAATGTTTCTGATGGTATATTGGGTACTTTATGTAAAACATGTCCTTGCTGTGACGGTCTAGGTTTTGTTAAATCTAAGGAAACTGTAAGACTTGATATTGAAAGAAAAATTAGAAAGCTTGCAAGGGAAAGCAGCTCTAAGGGTTTTTTAATAAAATTAAATTCTGTGATTGCTCCTCTTGTGATTGGTAAGGGTGGAAAGAATTTAAAAAGTCTTGAGGCTGCAACTAAGAAATATATTGCAATAAAAAGTGATGAAAATCTTACGTTAGATGCATTTGTAGTTGCTGTAGAGGGGCCTGTTGCTGAAATTATACAATCGGCAAAACCCTTTAAAGTTGGTGATATATTGGAATTAGAAGTAGAGGAGCCATATTCACATAATAAAAGTAATGCACTTTCAAGAATAGATGGTTATGTAATACTAATAAAAGATGGCAGGAAATATTTAGGAAAAAGAGTAACTGTAAGAATAAATTCAATGTCTAGAACAAGTGCTACTGCTGAAATTTGCACTCCAGATGGATAAAGGCTAGAGAGATTTTAGGGTTTTTTCTCATTAGCGATAGTTTTCCCTTAAGTATATTTTTAAATTTGCAGTATAATTGACAGGGTAATATTATTTGTGCTAATATTGCAATCTGTAATTAGAATGTGGTAAACGGAGGTAAAAAATTTACGCATTAGTAACAAGCGGGGGAAAACAGTATAAAGTAGAAGAAAATAAAGATATTGTAGTTGAAAGAATAGAAGGCAAAGAAGGAGATAAAGTTAAGCTTACTGAAGTTAATTTAGTAAGTGATGGACAGAAGATTGATATCGGGGCTCCAAAGTTAAAGAAAGTCGTAGTGGAGGCTACAATTAAAAAGCAGATAAAAGGTGATAAAGTAATTGCTTTTAAATACAAATCCAAGAAAAGATATAGAAGAAAAGTCGGGCACAGGCAGTTGCTTACAATATTACATTTAGATAAAATAAATACGAAATAATAAGAGAATAAACAGGAGATACTCATGTCAAGTAAAAAAGGTGTTGGAAGTACAAGAAATGGAAGAGACAGTAATCCTAAATATTTAGGCGTAAAAATGTCAGGCGGTCAATATATAACTGCTGGCAATATTATAATAAGACAAAGAGGAACAAAATACAGACCAGGTATTAATGTTGGCATTGGTCGAGACCATACCCTTTTTGCCAAAGCTGAAGGCAGGGTTGAATTTATAAAGAACAGTAAAAAAGGCAAGGTAGTAAACATAGTTCCTGCATAAATTACATCTAGCAAGCCTTTGGCAGTATCAGTATTATTGCAAAGAAGCAGGTATAATTTCTAAATAGGCAGCATTAAGCGTTCTACTTCTAAAGATCCTGGCAATAATTTATTTTATTAAAAAGCAAAATATGAACGTTTGCAGCCTCACTGCCCAATTCTACTCCTACAAAAGTTAATTAAGTTATTGTGAAGTTGTAATAATATAACTACTATTATTTTTATAAAAAGATACAGCTGTATATATTTAAATTATGCAAGTAAAAGATAATAAAATTTTAATTTTCTCTTTCTTTAGATTATTTATAACAGGTATAACCTGGGCTTTAATAGGACCGCTGATACCAATAATTTCAAGGGATTTAGGTGTCGGATTAGATTTTATTGGTACAGCATTATCTATAAGTGTTTTTGGATTGTTTATTACATCACTTATTACTGGCAGTCTTATAGAAGTATTTGGTTTTAAGAAGATAATTTTTTTAGGATCACTTTTAAGTGCTTTCGGTAGTCTAGGGCTTTTCTTTTCATATAATTATACTATTTTTTTAATATCTTATTTCATATTGCAGATTGGGACAGGAATAATATTTGTTGCTATCTTTTCTCTTATTGGAAGTTATTACTCCAGAAAGAGAACCAGCAGTTTGATAAAGGTTGTGATTGGTAATGCTTTGGCTCTTATAATTTCTCCTTTAATGGTAAGCGGTATACTATTAATAAACTTGGGCTGGCGTTTTTTATATATTTATATTTTTATTCTGCAGGTAGTTTTACTTGTTTGGTTGCTTTTTTTAAAAATACCAAAAAAAGTTAAAATCAAAGGGGCTTTAAAGTCTCTTTTTAATATTAGTAAAAAGATATCATCTAATCCATATTTTATATTATTTTGTATTCTAGTATTCATCCATTCGGCAGTTATGAATACTTTCTTTACATGGTTTACAACATATTTTTCCACTCTTAATATCAATTTAAATATAAGTTCTTTATTTTTAGCAGGTTATGGAGTAGCTGTATTAGTTGGAATGCTGCTTAAAAATAAAATAATCAAATATATAAAAGAAAAAAGAGTGCTTTTGTTTGGTGTTATAATTTCTTTTTTAGCGCTTGTGGGAGTATTTTTTTGCAGTAATTTGATTTTTAAAAATATTTTAATTTTTTTATTTGGAATGGCCATAGCTGGTAATTTTACAATTACTTTTTCTATTAGCACTGGATTATTCCCAGAATATACTAATTCAGCATCAGGTTTCTTAGTTGCTTCTGCAAATCTTGGTATAATGATTTTTCAATATTTAGGAGGCTATTTTTCTCAAAATTTCTCAAAAGACAGTGTATTGTATATTGATATTATATTATTGTTTGTTCTTTTAATAGTAGTTTTAATATTGAATATGAGTAGAAAATTTGCAGGTATATACAATAGGATTAAAAAGAATTAGTAATAAATTGCTGAATATAATTTATTTATTACTATTGCAGGATCTTCGCCTTTAATTTATATTTTGAATGAGGAAACTTTTACTACAAATATATCTATTATATTCGATATAATCTTTAAATTATATCGAATAATTCCCAGAAGTAACCATCAGCAAAGAAAAAGGTCAGATACTTCTTGCTTATTTTGATGATATTATAAGCAAAGACTTAATTCGGAGATATAATATAAGGAAGCCTTCTTTGACTTTTTTAATCAGAGTTTAATTTGTGATATTTTATAGTTAAAATTTAATAAATTAAGAAAATTTATAAAAATATATTGACATTATGAATTATAATTGTATAATTATTTCACAATATTCCATAATATATTAAATATTAGGTTATTTAATGCTACAATCAACAAGAAAAGAAGAAATAATTAGCTTGCTTGGTAAAAAGAAAGAATACGAAATCGATCAGTTATGCAAATACTTTGAAGTATCTTTAGCTACAATACATAGAGATTTAAATGAGTTAGAGAGAGAAGGAAGAGTAAAGAAAGTTCATGGAGGAGTACTGCTAAATGTTGTTGAAGATATAGAAACCAGAAACATTATTAGACTTAGAACAAATGTGAAATTAAAAAAGAAGATAGCAATTAGAGCTTTAGAATTTGTTGAAAATAAAGATTGTCTCTTTTTAGACAATTCCACAACCTGTTATTATTTTGCAAAGACACTTTCTGAGTCTAAATTTAAAAGTCTTGTTGTTGTTACAAATTCTTATTTAATTCCAGGATTATTTAAAAAGAATGATGATATGCAGATTGTTTCTACTGGAGGAATGCTATTAAAAGAGTTAAATTGTTTTGTAGGGCCTTGTGCTGTTGCCACTATCAATGAATTTAATGGCAGTAAATTCTTTTTTTCCACAGCAGCAATTTCTATAAAAGGTGAATTAAGTGATATTCACCAACCTATTTCGGATGAGATTAAAAGAGAAATGTTTAAAAGATCTAAAGAACATATTTGTTTAGTGGATTCTACTAAGTTTAATCATATAGGACAGAGCAAGGTGTTTGCAATATCAGAGATAGATAAAATAATTACCGATGGCAGTTGTGGTAAAGAGACAAGAGAAGAGTTTGCCGGGATTGGTAAGGAGTTAATTATTGCATAGGCCTTCTTTGGCAATGAATTAATTTGTTATTTAAATTTTAAGTTATTTAGTCATTTTAGGTAGGAGTAATGTTGAGTAATTTATTAAAAGAATTAAATAATGAAGACTTAGAGATCTTTAAGGAAGAGTTCAGTGATTTTCTACCAGAGAAGATTATAGATTTCCATGTGCACTTATGGAAAAAAGATTCCTTTAAAGAAAGTATTTCTGAGGATAGGCTTAAACAAAGTCCGGCCTTGGACCCGGATACAATTAATGGCTTTACCTTTGAAGATTTTAAAAATACTGTAGAGAAGATATTTCCGGGTAAAAAATGCAATGGATTATTTTTCGGGCTTCCGATAAAAGAAGCGGACCTTAATAAAATGAACAAATACATATCAGGTGTTTGTAAAGACAATAGTAGCTATGGCTTATTTAACCCTGAGCCAGGTTTGGAAGAAATTCCTAAAGATTTTTTTAAAAATAGATTTATTGGCTTTAAGCCATATCCTGAACTTGTGGATTTTGCAGCTCCCAAAGATTTCTCAAAACTGGATATAGATATAAGCATGTTTGATTTTATTTCTAAAAAAGTATTTGAGTTTAGTCAGGAATATGGCCTCATCCTACTTATACATATCCCAAGGGCGGGCAGGCTAAATGACAGGCGAAATATTGAAGAAATAAAGGCTATTGGCAGGAAGTATCCTAACATAGTAATAATACTGGCACATGCAGGCAGATCTTATTGCTATAGTGATATTAAAGATAGTATTGAGTATTTAAAAGAAGTAAAAAATTTATATGTAGATACTGCAATGATAAACAGTTTTTCAGTTAATAAGGTTTTAATAGAAGAGTTAGGTTCAGAGAGAATATTATATGGGAGCGACCTTCCTGTAGCAATATTTAAAGGTAAAAATATAGATATTAACAACAGACATTATTTTGTTACAAATACTCCTAAAGCGTGGAGCCTATCTTCGGAGGAGATGAGATTAGATAGTTTTACATTTTTTATTTATGAGATTATGAGGGCTATTAGGGTTGCTGCGAAAAGTTTAAATTTAAGTAAAAGTGATATAGATAATATATTTTATTTAAATTCAAAAAGATTAATTGAGGATATCTTATAAAAATATTTTGTTAAAGAAAAGGATAGTATAGGAGTTAGGAGGAGGTGATGATGAGAATATTTAGTCTGCGTCTGCAACAATATTTGCTGCAAACGCAGGTGTGAGTGCTTAAAATAATTTAAGCATCTAAAATATAACATAAAAGGGGGGTGATTTTAAGGAAAAAAATAATCTTATCTTAAACTTGTTAGAAACGAAGTTATCGAAAAAAAGTAAGGAGGAAAGGAAAATGTATAAAAGTAAGATTTTCAAATTGTCAATGTTATTTTTAGTATTTGTTTTTGTAGTGTCTTTTAGCTTATTTGGTTGCAAAGAAGAAGCAGCTCCTGCAGAAGAGACAGCAGTTGAGGAGGCTCCAGCCGAAGAGGAAGAAGCAGAAGTAGCTGGTGTTGAAGCTCCAGAAGGTGAAGTGACTATTGATGTATGGTTTCAAGAATGGGCAGGCGGCCAGTCATGGATAGAAGCATGGAAACCTGTATTTGAGGAAAAATATCCGACTATTAAGATTAACCTTATATTTCTACCATTTGAAGAACTAAACACCAAAATATTTCCAGCAATTGCTGCGGGAAATGAAGCTGATTTAATGATGTTTTACGATGAGTGGCTTTTAGCTAAAGA
>JADHVM010000038.1 GCA_016783985.1 Actinomycetota bacterium | reverse complement strand
TGGATAGCAGCAGGCAAACTTGCGGTGTTCGCAATTTTCAAGAAAGTGAGTTTCTTGAAGATGTATTTATCTGCAATGACTTTGAACATAATTTAGAGGGGAAATTAGAACTTCCACAAAATATTCCTTATATGATTACCGAATATATGGGTCATATGTATCCAACCAAGTCATACGATAGTGTAGAAAGAATGATTAAACATGCAGTATATCATGCAAAAATACAAAATTGCCAGTATGGGATGCATAATTTAGCAGGTGCATCCGGTTGGTGTGCTTTTGATTATAATACTCACGCTGATTTTGGTTCTGGCGATAGGATCTGTTACCACGGGGTATGTGATATTTTTCGTCTACCTAAATTCGCGGCTTATTTTTACAAGAGTCAAATGGATCCAGAAATAGAAAAAGTTGTATTTATTGCCAGGTATTTAATCCCTTCTTTTAATGAAGATTACGGAGATGAAATTATCGTTTTTAGTAATTGTGATGAAATTGATTTATATCTAGGGGAGAAATACATAAATTCTGCCAAACCCGATCGGATTAATTATTCAAATTTACCTCATCCTCCCTTTATTTTTAAAAATTGTAGTTGGTGGGAATGGGGAGCAAGCAATATTACCAGTCTTAAAGCAATAGGAAAAATAAATGGCAAAGAAGTGGCTCAACATGAAATTTTCCCCTTTGGCAGACCTGATAAATTAGTATTGAAACCCGATTATGCAGAATTGATTGCTGATGGAGCAGATTGTGTAAGAGTTGTAATTGAATTACAAGATAAAAATAGTCAAATATTACATTTATCTCATCATCCTGTTTTTTTTGAAATGTCGGGTCCCGGTAAGTTAATTGGTGAAAATCCTTTTAGTTTAGAAGCGGGGAGGGGCGCAGTATTTATTCAGGCAGGTCGTGAACCCGGAAAAATAGGTTTAAAGGCCTATATTAATGAATTGCCGTCTGCCGAGGTTATAATTACCAGTATTGCCATGCAAGAAGAAACTGTGCCAGTTAAGAAGTTGTAAAAAATTTATAGCATAAAAGATGGAGTGAGGGAATTGTCTATTAAAATATTAAATGATGAAAAAAAATGGTTTTTAGAAACTAAAAATACAGCTTATGTAATAGGGGTAGATGAAACTGAAAATATACAACATCTTTATTGGGGAGAAAAATTACCATACACCAGTGATTATCCCGGAGTACTTCTACAACAAGAATTTCCTTTTGATAATTTCCAACAGATAATTAAAGAAGAATTTTCTCCTTGGGGTGGAATCCGTTATAAAGAACCCGGATTAAAAGTTACCCATGAAGACCAGGTACGGGACTTAATTTTAAAATATAAAACTTATAAACTAATTGATAGCGGCGAGGTTAAGACACTTATTATTTATCTTATTGATTCAGCATATAATTTAGAAGTTGAGTTAAATTATCGGCTAATCGAGGAATATGATCTAATCGAGCGCTGGGTTAATATAAAAAATAAAGGCAGCCAAACAGCGCAAATTAAACAAATATTATCTGCTCAATGGCATCTGCCGGATATGCAAAATTATAGGTTAAGTTATTTATATGGTCGCTGGGCTGGTGAAACCAAGCTATCGAGGATAGAATTAGGTTATGGCAAAAAGATATTGGAAAGTCGTCGAGGAATTACGAGTCACCAGTTTAATCCCTGGTTTGCTGTGGATAACGGTCAAGCCGATGAAGATTTTGGGAAGGTGTATTATGGTATTTTGAGTTGGAGCGGAAATTGGAAAATGGTTTTTGAAAAAGATTCTTATAGCCGATTGCAGGTTAGCGGAGGGATAAATGATTTTGATTTTTCATGGCAATTAAAACCCGGTGAGTGTTTCATTACCCCTAAATTTGCTGCCGGACATACCTGCAATGGATTTGGAGATGCCAGCCGCAAATTACATCATTATCAATTAGATTATATTTTACCAGGAAATTTAAATCACAAAATTAGACCCGTTCTTTATAATTCTTGGGAAGCTGCCAAATTTAACGTAAACGAAGAGGGGCAAAAAAAATTAGCTGAAAAGGCGGCAAGTCTGGGAGTTGAATTATTTGTACTTGATGATGGTTGGTTTGGGGAAAGAAATGATGACACGGCTGGATTAGGTGATTGGTATGTTAATAAAAAGAAATTTCCTCATGGTTTAACCGGTTTAATTTCCTATGTAAATAAATTGGGAATGGATTTTGGTCTGTGGGTTGAACCGGAAATGGTCAATAAGAATAGTAACTTATATAATCTTCATCCGGATTGGGTTTATCATTTTCCCAATCGTCCTCGCTCTGAATCAAGGAATCAGCTTGTATTGAATTTAGCAAAAAAAGAAGTTGTAGAATATGTATATGATTTTATGAATAAATTATTAGGTACTTATAATATAAAATTTATCAAGTGGGATATGAACCGATCTTTCAGTGAACCAGGCTGGCCTGAAGCCCTCGAATCCCAGCAACCAGAGATTTGGGTTCGTCATGTTCAAGGTCTTTATCAGATTTTAGATAAATTGCGAGAAAAATATCCGGAAGTTATTTTCGAATCTTGCTCCGGTGGAGGAGGAAGGGTTGATTTGGGTATTTTACAAAGGACAGATCAGGTTTGGGTAAGTGATAATACAGATGCTTTTGATCGCCTAAAGATTCAAGAAGGATTTTCCTACGCCTACGCCCCCAAGATTATGATGTCCTGGGTAACCGATTCGCCCAATTGGTTAAACCAAAGGAAACTAAGTCTCGAATACAGATTTAATGCAGCCATGATGGGGAGTCTTGGTATTGGCGGGAATTTGAATAATTGGTCCAAAAATGAGATAAAATTAGCCAAAGAAAAAGTAATTCAGTATAAAAAAATAAGAGAAATAATTCAGCACGGAGATCAATATCGTTTACTGCCAACCTGGAAGGGAAATTTAGTTGCGGTTGAATATGTAAACAAGGATAAAAATTTAGTTGTTCTGTTTGTATTTTTACATTCTCAACAGTTTGGAGAAAAATTACTTCCGGTAAAATTAAAAGGACTTATCAGTGATGCTTTATACCAGCATCGAGATGGAAATAAAAAAGTAATTTTAAGCGGCAAGGCTTTAGAAGAAATAGGAGTGAAAGTTAATTTGAAAGGCGATTTTGACAGTAAATTAATTATTATTGAAAAGAAAAAAAATAGTAACGGTAATAGTAAAAAAATATTAGCCAAGTAGAGGTTTTATAAAATATTTAAACTAAATATAAGCAGCAAAAAATGATTTAGAAGATTAACCGGAGAGAGGTAACTTTGATGCAAATACACAAAAAAAGAATTAAAAAAGAAGATGGCCGTTATTTGATTTATTATACTTTTGCTGAAGATAAGGAGGAGGGCAAGGATGTTAGAACTGAGATGGAATCCCATCCTGAAGCAATGGATAATAATAGCCACTCATCGACAGAACAGGACCTATAAACCTCCGAAGGATTATTGCCCCCTCTGTCCTACAAAAAAGGGAGGCTTGTCTACGGAAGTACCGGCCGAAGATTATGATATAGCAGTTTTTGAAAACAAATTTCCTTCTTTGCAGCAAGACTTACCAGAAGCAACCGAGGAATGCTCTAAATTTTTTAAACATGGTAAAGCACAAGGAATTTGTGAGGTAGTTTTATTTACTTCTGACCATGATGGGATTATGTCAGAGAAACCCTTAAGCCGGTATATTAAGCTGGTAAAGGTATGGAGAGACCGCTATCGGGAGTTAGGGGATAAAGGTTATATCGATTATGTCTTTATCTTTGAAAACAAAGGCGAGGAAGTAGGAGTGACTCTTCATCATCCTCATGGCCAGATATATGCCTATCCTTTTATTCCACCGATTATCGAACAGGAGTTGAATTCCAGTAAAGAATATTTAGAAAAAGAAGGGAAATGTCTTTTCTGTAAAAATTTAGAAGAAGAAAAAGAAGATGGCAGGCGAATTATTATTAGCAATGATTCTTTTACTGCATTAGTCCCTTTTTCTGCTTCTTATACTTATGAAGTTCATATTTATGCTAATAAACATCTTTCTTCGTTTAATGATTTTTCCGAAAAGGAAGAAATTGATCTAGCGGCAATTTTAAAAACCTTATTAATGAAATACGATAGTCTTTTTGGATTTGTCTTTCCATATATTATGGCCATTCATCAACAGCCAACTAATGGGACAGGTAGAGAATATTCCCATTTTCATATTGAATTTTATCCCCCTTATCGTACCAAAGATAAACTTAAATATTTAGCCGGGAGTGAAATAGGGGCTGGTACTTTTCTCAATGACTCTTTACCTGAAGAAAAGGCTCAAGAACTAAGGGATACGCCACCTAAAGGAATAGTTTGCTATTCAAGGTTTCCGAATTAAAACAAAATTGATTGAAAGATTATTTATAAAAATAATTGGATATAAAATAAGATGAAAAGAGGATTTCAATGCAAGATTTGAATAAACTACAAAAAGCATTTAATGAAAAATTTACTGATACCGGTTTGGCCAAAGGGGCCTTTTCTGCCCCCGGGAGAGTTAATCTAATTGGTGAACATACTGATTATAATGAAGGATTTGTTCTTCCCATAGCTATTGAAAAAAAGATAATTATGCTGGGACAATTAAGAAGAGATCGGCTGGTTCAGATTTTCGATCTCGGTTATAAAGTTGAAGCCAAATTTTCTTTAGATAATTTATCTCCTTATAAAAAAGATACCTGGGTTAATTACTTAATGGGTGCAATGGATGAAATGCAAAAGGCAGGATATCCTTTACAGGGAGCAAATCTTATTTTTATCAGTGACATTCCTAAAGGAGCAGGGTTGAGTTCTTCTGCCGCCCTGGAGGTGGTAACTGCCTTAACTATGGAAAAATTAAATTCATTAGAGATTGAACCTGCAAAAATGGCTCGTCTCTGTCAACAGGCAGAGAATAATTTTGTAGGCGTTGCTTGTGGAATTATGGATCAATATGTTTCCCGTTTGGGCCGAAAAAATTATGCTCTTTTTATTGATTGCAGATCTAATGATTATGAGCTGATCCCCTTTAAAAACCATAATTACCAGATAGTAATCTGTAATTCCAGGATTCAAAGAGGCCTGGTTAATTCCGAATATAATAGGAGAAGGGAAGAATGTAAAGCAGCTGCCGAATTTTTTGCTCATAGGTTAGGGTCTAAAATTCGTACTTTACGAGATGTTACCATAGAGGAGTGTAAACAATATCAAGAATATTTACCAGAACCCATAGGCCGGAGAGCCAGACACATAATTTCAGAAAATTATCGGGTTCAAAATGGAGCGCAAGCTTTAAGAGAGGGAAATTTTTCGGCCTTTGGTCAACTGATGATAGAATCACACCGGAGTCTTAAGGATGATTACGAGGTAAGTTGTGCTGAATTAGACCTCCTGGTTGATTTGGCTTTAAAACAGCAGGGAGTTTTAGGAGCCAGAATGACTGGTGCTGGTTTTGGCGGCTGCACTGTAAACTTAATAGAAAAAAATTATATTAATTGCTTTAAGAAGAGCATTAAAAATGAATATAAAAAAAATACCGGTATCAACCCGGACATATATATAACCCTGCCTGCCGAGGGAGCAAAAGTTTGGGAATTAAAGCGATAAAGGACAAAAGAATTGGTAGCATAAGGGTAAGAAGGTGGATGACCCGGCCATTTTACAGCTTTCAAAAGATTTTCTTTATTGTTTAATCTAAAAATATGTTATTATATTTTACATGAAACAAATAACCAGGGAATGTTCGGAGGTGTTGTAATTGGCAAAATATATCATGGCTCTGGATCAGGGGACTACCGGTTCACGAGCGATAATCTTTAATCATAATGGAACTATAGTCAGTACTGCCAGTAAGGAATTTAGACAGATTTATCCCCGGCCGGGTTGGGTAGAACATGACCCCATGGAAATCTGGTCCTCTCAGATAGAAGTGGCAAAAACTGCACTAAATAAGATTGGTCTTGAAGCGGATGATGTAGCTGCCATAGGTATAACTAATCAGAGGGAGACTACCATAGCCTGGGATAAAAAAACCGGTAATCCTGTATACAATGCCATAGTATGGCAATGTCGAAGGACAGCCCCGGTATGTGATCAACTAAAAAAGAAAGGGCTGGCAGAGATTATCCAAAAAAAGACCGGGCTGGTGGTTGATGCCTATTTTTCCGGTACCAAGATTAAATGGATTTTAGATAATGTAGATGGAGTCAGGGAAAGGGCTGAAAAAAAAGAACTCCTCTTTGGTACGGTAGACAGCTGGCTTATCTGGAATCTGACCAAAGGCAAGACTCACGTCACTGACTATACCAATGCTTCCCGCACAATGCTATTTAATATTCATAATCTTGATTGGGATGATGAGATATTAACCGAGCTGGATATTCCCCGGGAGATACTCCCCAAAGTTCTGCCCTCAAGTCATATTTATGGTAATTCAGATAAAGAGATATTTGGCAGGGAAATCCCCATCTCCGGTGATGCCGGAGACCAGCAGGCTGCCCTTTTTGGCCAGGCTTGTTATGAGCCGGGCATGGCCAAAAATACCTATGGAACCGGATGTTTTATCTTGATGAATACCGGAGAGAAAATCGTTCCTTCCAAGAATGGTCTTTTGACTACTATCGCCTGGGGGGTTAATGGTAAAGTGGAATATGCCCTGGAAGGGAGTATCTTTATCGGCGGAGCAGTAGTCCAATGGTTAAGAGATGAAATCGGGCTGATAAAAAATTCTAAAGAAATTGAAAAATATGCGCTAAAAGTTAAAGATACTACTGGAGTTTATTTAGTCCCTGCCTTTGTGGGTCTTGGCGCTCCTTACTGGGATATGTATGCTCGGGGTATCATTGTAGGGCTAACCCGGGGGACAAAGAAAGAGCATATCTTAAGAGCGGCAGAAGAATCCATAGCTTATCAAAGCCGCGATGTCCTGGAAGTCATTCAGAAAGATTCAGGGATTAATTTGAAGAAATTAAAAGTTGATGGCGGGGCAGTTAGAGACAACTTCTTGATGCAATTCCAATCCGATATCCTGGGAGTCCCGGTGGTAAGGCCTCAAATTGCCGAAACCACTGCCCTGGGAGCAGCATATCTTTCCGGTTTGGCGGTCGGTTACTGGAAAGATAAAGAGGAAATTGCCCAAAAGTGGAAAGCAGATAGAGAATTTTCCCCCAATATGGATGAAAAAACAAAAGAAAAATTATATAAGGGCTGGAAGAAAGCAGTAAGCAGGTCTCTAAACTGGGAAGAAAAAGAAGATTAATACCGCTTTTTATTTTATTTACTTATATATTCTATGCTATGGTCAATAGCTGATTTTATCTTTTCAATCTCCATCTCTTGTACTTTTTGAGAAAAAGGTTCAAAAGAAATATTTCCCGCATAGCCAAGCTTGAGGAGCAATTCTATCTGTTCCTTGCTTTGAAGCTTATCCTGCCCGGAAACTAAAATGCGATGATTATCTCTATATTCATCAACAGGAATATTACACTCTACCCCGGAGATGTGAACTAATCCGGTATAAGAGATATCATAATCGTTTTCAATTGTGTCAA
>JADHVM010000037.1 GCA_016783985.1 Actinomycetota bacterium | reverse complement strand
AAACTTGTAAATTTTATGCTTCCTCATATGCCAGCTCGAGCTTATTGATCTTCTTCATTTCCCGTGCCAGAAATATGCCTGTGACTATTATCGCCAGAAAATCAGCTATTGGGAACGCTATCCATATACCATTAATATCCAGGATCAGCGGCAGTAAAAGTACCAGTGGTATTAAAAAAAGTACCTGCCTTGTAAGCGATAGTATAATAGAAGGTATTGCCTTTCCGATCGACTGAAAGAAACCCGCACTGATTATCTGGAAACCGATCAAAGGGAAAAGAAGTACTATCATACGTAACGGAAAAACTCCACTATTTATTAATTCTACATCTATGCTGAAAAGGCTAATTATTTTTGATGGAATAACCATAAACAAGATAAAGAATACTGCTCCAATAACTACAGTAGAAAGCACGGAAGTCTTTAAAGACTCCTTTACTCTTCCCATCTTTTTTGCTCCATAATTGAACCCTATCATTGGCTGGGATCCTGCTACGATTCCAAAAAGCGGCATGGTGGCAAACATTATTACTCTGTTTACCACACTGAATACTGCAATAGCTATATCCCCTCCATAGACTTTAAGGGAATTATTTACCACAATGATAAGTATGCTCATACTCACCTGTCTTATAAATGAAGCAAATCCAAGGCTCACCATCTCTTTCATTATCAACCACCTTATTTTGAAATGATGGAGCTTTATGGAGAGAGAGCTCCTTCCGAGAATATAATATAAACCTATATATAGGAACCCGATAAACTGAGCAGCTATTGTCGCATAAGCCGCACCTTTTATTCCCAGACCGAGTGCAAAAATAAATATTGGGTCCAGGACAATATTTACACCTATCGCCAGAAGCATGACTATCATGGCATTTTTGGCATCCCCTTCTGCCCTTATCAGATTATTTGTAGAGACCAGAAATGGGAAATATATAAAACCGAAGGCTACAACTGACAGGTAATCCCTTGCAAAGGGAAGAATATTTTCAGTCGCTCCGAACATCCTCAGTATGGGGTTTAAGAATATAAAGACCAGAATAGCTGCAAAGGTACCGAATGCAAATGATGCTATAAAAGAATTTCCTGTGATATTGGATGCTTTATCGTAATCTTTCCTGCCCAGGCTTCTTGATATCATGGAAGCAGCGCCCATTCCAAAAAGCTGCGCGATTGCCATGATTATCATCTGTATGGGAAATACGATACCAACTCCTGCAATAGCAAGAGTCCCGACTCCCCTGCCGATAAAAATGGTATCGACCACATTATATAGGCTGTTTGCTATCATTCCTATTGTTGTAGGGATAGCAAGTTTTGCCAGAAGGGGACCGATCCTTTTATTTCCAAGATCCGATATATTTTTTTCTATCCTTTTCAAGTCATACCTTTCAAAAATCCAAATGCAGGAATTCTATACAAGTTAGTCCGGGATGTCAAATTTGTTATTGAGAGTAACTTGGCAGCAAATTTAAGGATTTATTAAAAAATAAACAAGGAATAAAAGCCAGCCTGACTAAAAGATATTTAAATCTTTTTTGATATTTCATCCAAAAAATCTTCAATATCCTGCAGCCGGTTTATACTCTTTCATTCCCATAACTTCTCCATTTACTTTAACCATAGCTGTAATGAATTTAATGATTGGTGTCGTGATGACTATACAGACTTAGATTATGCTTAATTTTTAGACTAGATATGATTTCCTGTGTTTAATCCTGCCTGAAAACAGGCTTTAGATAACCCATAAGTTATTTACTTATGCCTTCTGTGTATTTGCTTTCTCCAAATCTTTTATTATTAATGCTTTCATCAGTAGATTATGTGAGTATTAGTGTTTTATACCTGTGAGATCCAAAAGCAAATTCTTATAAATCCATCAGGATAAGGCGTAGTGTCCCTATGCTGACTGTAAGAGTGGTAGTAAAAAATATTATTACCGGCCATATTATGATATCCATTTATATACTTTCCCTGAATAATAATTAGTGACACTCCATAGGGCAAGCCTTATGGCTTCTGCTTAGTTATCTAAACATTCTTTTTCTTGGGCTGAGTGCCTAATGGCTACTCATATCTCCACAAGCGTTACTTCCCATATGCCCTACGGTAGGACTTTTTTGGTACTTAGACCAGAGCAGTCAACTATTATATAGTTTACTAAAACATTCATTGAATCTCAAGTGGTTTTTTTGCCAATTCATCCCCGGCGCAAGCATCGGGGTTTTCTTGGTAGTTCTTTATAACAATAGCGAGTTATTTTACACTTATACTCCACAAAAACAATATTTATTTATTTTTTTATTAAAATAATCAAATATTATGATTATAATTTTATGATCGGCCAAAATTGTTGATATAATACAGGGATAGGATCATCAGGATCCAGTTTTTACGTAAAAAGAATTTTATTGATGCATCGCTTCCAGTTGGTGCGGTACTTCTGGACTATGCTTCCGGATCATTATAAAGTTATAGGGATTTTTAGGAGACTGATATAAAAGATTTACGGACACTTTTAAAATATTTAAAAAAGCACAGGCTCCACTTCAGCGGAAGCATATTATATATACTCCTTACTGACGGACTTGCGCTTCTTATACCCTGGGTCCTAAAACAGGTCATAGACAGTATTGAAAGACTGCCGGATACATCCCTGCTGCTGAGATATGCAGGCCTTCTTGTAGGGATTGCGTCGCTCCAGGGTGTTTTCAGGTATTATATGAGAAAAATACTCGTAGGTATTTCCAGAAAGATAGAATACAGTATCAGGACCGATTTTTTTGCCCATCTTCAAAATCTGGATTCATCATTTTTTATAAATACCCGGACGGGAAGCACAATGGCCCTCATGACCAATGATCTGGAGGCTGTAAGGAGTTTTTTAGGCCCGGGACTTATGAATCTTTTCAATACAATATTTGTATTTGTGACCACCCTTACCGTGATGTTTCTAATAAATGTCAAACTCTCGCTCTATTCACTTGTGGCCATTCCTGTCCTCCCCTTCATTATAAGCAGATTAAGCGCTATGCTTTACAGCCGGTTTAAAAAATCGCAGGAACAGTATTCTGTGCTTTCGGCACGTACACAGGAAAGTATTGCAGGGATAAAGGTAATAAAGTCATTTGCCCAGGAAGAAAACGAGAGAAGCATATTCTCAAAATTGAATCTGGAATATATAAATAGAAATCTTTCCCTTGCCAAAATAAGGAGTGTCTTCTGGCCATCCATGATATTCATAGGCGGGATCGGTATACTTGTCGTACTCCTGGTTGGAGGAAGACAGGTCATCGCGGAAACACTTACGCTTGGGCAGTTTGTACAGTTTTCTGCATATATAGGTTCTATCACCTGGCCCCTTATTTCCCTGGGTTGGGTAATAAACCTGGTCCAGAGGGGCGCGGTCTCCATGAAGAGGATAAACAATATTTTTAAAATAAAGCCTGGGATCACAAGTCCGAAAAGACCCGCTCCGTCAAAGCCTTTCAAGGGGGATGTCAGCTTTTCAGGCATATATTTCAGGCACGGCCTGGAGAAAAACACAAAGATCCTTATAATGGAGAACTTCCAGGATTTTAAGGATACTCCTACTGCCTCAAAGAACAGCTGGGTACTTGAGGATATAAACTTTGATATAAATGCAGGTATGCAGGTGGGTATTGTCGGGTTTACAGGTTCAGGAAAATCAACCCTTGTAAATCTTCTTCCCAGGCTTGATGACCCACAGAAGGGGAAAATATTTTTAGACGGAAGAAATATCAGGTCTTACTCCCTTGACCACCTGAGGGGAAGCATAGGATATGTCGCTCAGATGCCTTTTCTTTTTTCAAAAACTATACGGGAAAATATTTTATTCGGTGCCGAGGGCACAATGGACGGCCTCAGTGAAGAGGCTGTCTTAAACAGGATCCTCAGAGCCTCGAGTATTTCCCACCTGCACACCGACATCTCAGGATTTCCGGATTCTTATGAGACTTTGATAGGAGAAAGAGGAGTGACGCTCTCAGGCGGCCAGAAACAAAGGCTTGCGATCGCAAGGGCACTCGTGGCCGAACCGCGGATATTGATACTGGATGATTCATTTTCAAATGTCGATACTGATACTGAGGAATCTATCCTTAAGGACCTTAAGACTGAGACCAGGGATATCACAACTATTATAATATCCCACAGGATCTCTACGATAAAGGACTCTGACCTTATTATGGTGCTTGATGAAGGAAAGATAGATTCTGCCGGAAAACACGGGGAACTTATGAAAAAATGTGGGATTTACCAGAGCCTCTATCAGAGGCAGCAGTTGTCAGAAGAGCTTGATGAAGAGTTATGATCTGGAGGAGTTAAATTGATCGAAGGTTTTTATGAAAAAGAACTTGTTGAAAAGTCGTTTGACAGAAAAACGGCATTCAGGTTATTCAAGTTTATAAAGCCCTACAGGCACCTGCTGGGATTTACCATATTCCTGCTACTTCTTACCGCGGGGCTGCAGGTGATGGGACCTTTTCTGATAAAACTGGCTATCGACAATTATATCACTGCAGGCAGGCTTGACGGGCTTCTCTATATAGTGCTTCTTTACGGACTAGTGATATTATTTGAATTCGCAATTAGATATTTCCAAGGCTATTATACTGAGTATATAGGCCAAAAGATCATGTATGATATGAGGATGGAGATATTTTCCCATATCCAGAAACTGCCGATGTCTTATTTTGACAAAAATCCTGTAGGCAGGGTGATGACCAGGGTCACCACAGATGTCCAGAGCCTGAACGAGATGTTGTCATCCGGCATTGTGACTCTATTCGGCGATATATTCATGATAGCCGGGATCATGGCTATAATGCTTGCCCTGGACTGGAAACTGTCACTGGTCTCTTTCTCTGTCCTCATACTCCTTGTCATAGCCACCTTTATTTTCAGGGCAAAAGTAAGAGTGGCATTCCGGATAATTCGTACCAGGATATCAAATATAAATTCATTCCTCCAGGAAGCCATATCGGGTATAAATACTACAAAGATATTTAACAGGCAGAAAGAAAACAATGATGAATTTTCCGTATTAAACAGGGATTATCTAAACGCATATCTCAGAACTATCCTTTACTATGCAGTATTTTTCCCCGTTGTAATACTTATCAGCACCCTTGCAGTGGCCCTTGTGGTATGGTATGGAGGGGGCCAGGTCATCCAGAATATTCTGACACTTGGCACACTGGTGGCTTTTATTCAATATGTCGAGAAATTCTTCCATCCTATTAGCGACCTGAGTGAGAAGTTCGGCATCCTCCAGGAAGCTATTGCAGCATCGGAAAGGATATTTAATCTGCTTGACCTTAAACCTGCCATCACTTCTCCGGCAAACCCCGTAAGGGTAGAAAGGGTAAAAGGTAATATCAAATTTGAAAAGGTCTGGTTTGCATATAATGAAGGGAACTATATCCTAAAAGATATTTCCTTTGACCTTCAACCTGGCCAGAGCATTGCCTTTGTGGGAGCTACAGGCTCTGGAAAGACCTCCATCATAAACCTCGTGAACAGGTTCTATGATATTCAAAAGGGAAAAATACTTCTTGATGGTATTGATATAAAGAGATTCAACCTGCAGGACCTCAGGCGGCATATAGGTGTCGTGATGCAGGATGTCTTCCTCTTTTCAGGGACCATTCTGGAAAACATCAAGCTTGGCAATGAAGACATAAGCCTTGAAAGGGTAATAGAAGCTTCAAAATATGTTAATGCCCATAAGTTCATTAAAAAGCTTCCCGGCCAGTACGGTTTTGAGGTAAAGGAAAGAGGCCAGGTATTGTCAGTGGGACAGAGACAGCTTATTGCCTTTGCACGGGCACTTGTATTTAATCCTGAAGTACTGCTGGTCCTTGATGAGGCCACTTCCAGCATAGACTCGGAGATAGAGGCGCTCATCCAGGACGCACTGGTAAAGATAATGGAAAAAAGAACTACCATAATCATAGCTCACAGATTGTCCACTATAAAAAATGTGGATAAGATAATAGTGCTTTTGCATGGTGGGATAGTGGAAAGAGGCACCCACAGGGAACTTCTGAGGGCTAAAGGCATCTATCATAAACTATATAAATACCAGTACCAGCTGCAGAAATAAGACAGCAGAGCGCTTCCATCTTCAGGCTTTCATCAGTAGATTATGGTGATTATTAGTGTTTTATACTCTGGAGATCCAAAAACAAATTCTTATAAATTTTATTTAAAAAATACTTGGATTATGTTCAAAAATATATTATGTCCATCAATGGTGAACATATAAATTTTATGAACACAAGGATAAATAATGTTAAATAATAATGAAAAAAATATTCTTAATCTAGCAATTGAGGCATTAAAGAAAAATGTTGATTTACCAATTAACATTGAAATAAAAGAAAAAGAGTTGGTTTATAATAACACTAGATTTGATAGATTGTTAAAATTTAAAATTAAGAAAATTGAATTATTATTTTGTGCTGAAATAAAAACAGTTATTAATAAGACTACAATTGGCTTTCTAATGCATCAAAGAGATTATTTACCCCATCCACAAATTTTGATAGCTAAATATATCAATACTATTACAGCAGAAGAATTAAGAAAAAATGCAATTCAATTTATTGATACTGCTGGTAATATATATAGATAATTTTCCATTATACATCTTTATAAAAGGTAATAAACAACCTGATATTCTTACGAAAAATCTAACTAAGAGGGCTTTCAAAACTACAGGATTAAAAATGATTTTTGCGTTACTTAAAAATCCTAACTTGATAAAAAAATCATATCGAGATATCGCAAAAGTAACCAATATAGCACTTAGCACAATGGCATTGGTAATAAGGGATTTAAGAGAATTAGGATTTTTAATTGATATGGGGAAAAAAGGTAAAAAATTACTACAAAGATAAAAGTTATTTAATAGATGGTGCATTGAATACATAGGATAAAAAATTAATAGAAGACTTTGAAAAAAAAGAAAAAGAAGGCAATTTAAAATTTCTTAAATTTGAGGATTTATTTGACTAAAAAAATTCATAATAATTTTTATAGAGTAGCGACCATACTTTTTTAATAAATCTAATATTGTAAAAATTCTTCAATAAAAAATTTTCTGTAACAGGATCTTCAAATATCCTGAGCAGTGAGTATACCCTGTTCAGTACTGAAATTATTTGCAACAATATAAAATTCTTTAAGTCCTAAAAGATCAGCTGTTTTTTTTAGTCTTTTGTATTCTTTTAAATTTGCTGTTTCTTTTACCTCAAAACCTGCAGAATTATTAATAAGAATAAAATCTATTTCTGGTCCTTTTCTTTTCTGATAATATTTTATCTCATCATATTTTTTCAAATTTAGAAAAACAGCATTTTCAAGAAGTGATCCCAAGCTGACTCTGGAGAAATGATTTAATATACCATTATCACAGATATATATTTTTTTTGTTCCGCTCACTTCCCTGTCAATGTTTTTAGTAAAGGGAGTTACTAAATAAATGAAATAAGTACCCTGTAAAAACGAGAGGTATGAGTATATGGTAGGTCTTGAAACACCCAGCTCTGAGGAGATCTTATTGATTTCA
>JADHVM010000036.1 GCA_016783985.1 Actinomycetota bacterium | reverse complement strand
CGTCCCAGATCACCACTGTTCCCGTATCCCTGTTTATCCAGTGAACTCCCAGATTAACTCTTCCAATTTGTTTATCGTTTTCCCACAACAGAAATCCATTATTCTTCACTGTAACTTCAGTTTCAAATATCTGCCCCGGGTCTATATAGTTAGGCGTAGTCCCGCCTTCATCGTACTGAGCAGCATAAGCAACATCTACAGCAATGTATTTTTCCAGTTGAGGAACTCCCTGATAAGAAAACCAGGTTATCCCCTCATGAACTAAATCTATCTGTAGTATGTATTTACCTGGCTCTGAAGGTGACATTACTTTCATGTTAAATTCTGCTTCCTCCCCTACTTCTACTAAATCCTTGGGGAGCAGGGTTCTTTCTCCTTCAAAAACTATAACTTTTTTATCTTTAAAGTCCAGCCAGTGATAACTGATGTAAACCGGATTTTCACCACCTCTATCCCAGTTAAGAGTACCAGTGTTTTTTGCTTTTACCTTAAGATAATATACAAGACTCTGGCCCATAGATTCCGGTATTTCTTCTAATTCAAAATATTGAGCACCATACTTGCTTATGGGCTCGCCTGAAATTATTCTCTTCCACATAGCTCTTGATTCTTCAATATCCGGTACTTGGACACTTATAGTTCCGTTACCATTATTTATCCAATCAGGATGAGATGGAATTATTGCAGAATCAATATTTTCTAAACTGAAATTAAGAGCTGCTTTTGAATATGATAGTAGCGTCATAACATCTATATCTGTCCTGGTATTATCTATAAGAATATTAAAATAATATGGTATTTTTGATAAGTAGCTAGCATTAAGCTTCTGTTCTATAAGCTGATAGAAAATATACTGCTGTCTCTGTATTCTTCCAATATCACCAAACTCTGTAGAGCGGCTTCTTGTAAATGCAAGCGCCTGTTCTCCTGTAAGATGATGGTTGCCAGGTGAAAAATTAGCTCCACTTTTTTCATCTATTAAAGGTCTGTCTATAGTCACATCAACTCCACCTAATTCATCAATCAATTTTACAAATCCATCAAAATCCAAGGTAATGTAATGATTTATCTCAGCATCTAAAAAATCAGAAACAGTCTTTATCATTAGCTCTTCCTGGCCATAAGCGTAAGCAGCATTTATTTTGTCTTCTCCATAACCTTCAATTTCAATTAGTGTATCTCTCGGAATGGAAAGAAGTGCACCCCTCTTGCCTTCAGGATTTAAATGAAGAAGCATTATGGTATCTGCTCTCCCTATATCATTTTCAGTATCCCTTGTATCCCTTCCTATAATTAAAATTGTCACCGGCTCTTCGGGTGATTCTATAGGTGTAAGAATATCTTCAACTTCAGAAGTAGTAAAAGAATTAATAGTTGTGTTTACTGAATTAATATAAATAAAAAAACCGCCAATACTGCCGCCAATAACAACTGCTAGTGAAATGACAGCAATTATAATTACTCGGGCATATCTTGGTAATTTACCAAATTTCGTTTTTTTCTTACTTTCCTTTATCTTGCTTTTAGATTTTATTTTACTTATTTTAAAACCACTCCTAAACTTTATTTAAACAATCACACTTAGTTAAAATTACAATTAGCTGCTGCTAAAAAATCAATTTACCTGTCTTATATCAGCACCAAGACTGGATAATTTCTCTCTAAAATCTTCATATCCTCTTTTTATATGATAAATATCACTTACCTCTGTTGCTCCTTCTGCTGCAAGCGCTGCCAGCACCATAGCTGCACCTGCGCGCAGATCAAAAGCTGTAACAGGAGCTCCTGATAATTTTTCTACCCCTTTTATTACAGCATGATGGCCATCAATTTTTATATTAGCTCCCATCCTATTCAGTTCATCTACATACATGAACCTGTTTTCAAATACATTTTCAGTAATAATAGAAACTCCGGGAATAATAGATAGCAAAACTGCGATAATAGGCTGAAGATCAGTAGGAAAACCAGGATATGGAAGAGTGCTTACATGTACTGGTTTTAATTTCTTTTCAGAAGTGCCTGTAACTATAATACTATCGCCAACACTGTCAAGATTTATGCCAATATCTTCTAATTTTAGACAAAACATTTCTATATTTTTCCATATGGCACCTTCTATTTCAACTTTACTGCCGCACAGACTTGCAGCAGTTATAAATGTCCCAGCTTCTATACTGTCTGGCATTATCCTGTAATCAGTACCACTAAGACTTTCACTGCCATACACAGTAATACAATCAGTGCCTGCGCCTTCTATTTTAGCTCCCATTGAAATTAGAAAGTTAGCTAAATCTACTATCTCAGTCTCTCTTGCTGCATTATTTATAACCGTCTTTCCTTTTGCCCTGCTTGCTGCCATCATTATATTCTCAGTAGCTCCTCTGGAAGGAAAATCCAAATTTATATTGCTTCCAGAAAGCCTTTTCCTGTTTCCCTTACTTCTTATCTGGCACTTTACATACCCATGTTCTATGATATTTTCTGTACCCATAATTTCAAAACCTTTTAGGTGGAGGTCAATCTGCCTTGAACCAATATTGCAACCCCCTGGAATAGCCACTTTCAATCTCCCAAATTTAGCAAGAATTGGACCAGCCACGAGTATTGAAGCCCTCATCTTTCTTACAAGCTCATAAGGAGTTTCATAAGTATCAATACCTGCTGGATTTATTTTTAATACATTATTTTCTCTATCAAAATTTACTTTTGCATTTAGCTTTTGCAGTACCTCTATCATTGTATTTACATCTTCAATTCTGGGGACATTTCTTAGCGTAGTTTCACTATCAGCCAATATTGATGCAGCAATCAGCTTTAATGCAGAATTTTTTGCCCCGCTTACTTTTACTTTCCCTGATAATGTCCTGCCGCCGTTTATTACATATTTAGCCATAATAATATTCACTGCCCATAATTTTTATTAAATATCATTTCACCAAAATAAAAAGCAAAGGCTATTATAACAGATAGAAATGAAATAAAAAATAAACTTGAAAAAAGCCCAGCACTTCTTCAGTAGCAAATAAATTAAAGATTACAGACATCCCTACCTTAGCCAAGATTCTAGGAATATCCAGTTTAGCTTTTCTTTATTCTCTGCTGGCTCAAGCCCGGGGTAAACACAGAAACCATAAGAAAAGTCACGACGAACAATGAATATTTCCCCCTGGTAGTATAAGCAATGTGTTGCCCATCAGGTGACCAGGTTAGGCCCTCTAGATCCTCTATCTCATCTACCACCGTACCTTTCTCTCCATTGACTGCATCTACTGTCCGTGACACTCCACAGAGCAAGCTCTATGGCTTCTGTTCAGTTTACTAAACATTCTTTTTCCTGCTTCATTGTCGAAGACATCTCTTCAACTCCACAGGCGTTGATTCGGCTTCGCCCAAGCCTACAAATATTTATACTGGCATTTAAATCTCTATCCAGAGAAACCCCACAGTAAAGACAAACAAATTGTCTCTCGCTTAAAGCCATATCTTGAATACAACCGCAATTTGAACAAGTTTTACTTGTTGGGGTAAAACGGTCAATTAAAATGAAATGTTTAAAGTTCCATTTTGATTTATACTCAAGCTGTCTTTTAAATTCTGACCATGAAGCATCAGCAATAGATTTAGCAAGATGATGGTTTTTCATCATACCACTAACATTCAAATCCTCCAGAACAACTCCGTCATATTTGGCTATCATATGTGAAGTTGTTTTGTGAAGAAAATCCTCTCTCACATTCTTAATTTTAGTATGGAGTTTTTTTACCTTCATTCTTTGTTTAAACCTATTCTTACTTCCCTTCTGTTTTTTACTTAACTTTCGTTGCTCCTTTGCTAATTTCTTTTCATATTTCTTTAAATGTCTTGGATTATTAATTACCGTTCCATCGGATAATGTAGTAAATTTTGTTAAACCTATATCTATCCCCACTATATTATCCGTTTTCTTTTCTTGTTCCCTTACTTCATATTCACACAATACAGAACAATACCAATTATCTCCATCTTGAGAAATTGTAATTGATTTTGGTTTGCCTTCAAGTGGTCTATGTTTTATCCATTTTACTTCACCGGTTTTGGGAATAAATACAAACCCTTTGCTTAACCTCCATTTTTGTGGACAGGTAAAACTATCGTTTAGCAAATGCTTTTTCTTGGAAGAAGGGAAACCTTTCTCTTTTTTGAATCCGTCTTTTAATGCCTTATCAAATTGACGAGCAACCATTTGAAGCGATTGCGAAAATGATTCACTTAAAAATAAATATTCTTGTTTTAACTTTGGTAATGATATAGCTAACTTATGATAAAACTTGAATTTACCTGTTTCTTTGTAATAGTCTATATTTTGTTTCAGAAAATAATTCCACACAAAACGAGTATTGCCACCATGCTGTAATAGCATTTGCTTTTGCTCTTTTGTTGGTTTTAACCTGTATTTAAATCCCTTTTGAACTAACATATACTATTTACCTTTTTGTTCTTCTATATACTTTTATATGGTTTCTGCACTCAAGCTGCCAATAGTAGATATGAACTTTCCAACTTACTACAGTGAACCACACCTGCCATAAAAAGACTTGAGTTTATATAATTATATCGAACTAATGTTTGCTTTGCAATAGGGAGGTTTTACTCATTTGTATAATTGTAATTTAAAACTATCAGGAGTAAAATTTTACTATTAACTTTTATAAAATATATAAAATACCTATTGAATATAATAGTAATAAAAAATATATAAGTAAAACAGCTGTAATAATCTTTTATACTATCAATATGCAATTCTGTAAAAACTTCATTTAAGTATAAAATATTAAAAATTAATTATAAAAAAGGAGATGAAATTAATGAAATTAAAACTTATCACTTTTCTATCAGTTTTATTTATCTTTTTCTTCTGTATCTCTTGTACCCAAGTCGTGGAGAAAATATCTGAAACTGCATTAGAGGAAAAAGAAGCTGAGGAAAAGGAAGAAGAAGCTTACAAAGCAGAAGAAGAAGTTTCCAAGGAAGAAGAAATAGAATTTATAAAAGAACCTATAGAAGAGGTGGAACTGCCTTCCCCAACCCCAAATGAAGGTTGTGGAAATGTTGCTGGTAGAATATTCTGGAATAGTCAGCCTGTAAATGGAGCTAAAATGGTGCTATGTGAAAAATTTAGTGTATTCTCTGGTTGTGAAGGGCAAAAATTTGAAAGCACCTCTGATGAAAAAGGAGTATATTGCATAGAAAATGTTCCCGTAGGTGAATATTCTTTAGTACTGCAGTTACCTGGTGAAGAGAATTATCTATTTACTGGTAATTTCCTAAAAGGAGCTGCCAAAATTAAGATAGAAGAAGGAAAAACTTTGCCTCTTGAAAATATTCATGCATTTAAAACTGACCTAAAACTCACTTCCCCATTTGATAAGGAAGAAATTGAAACTAGAAATCCTACTCTTAGCTGGGAAGATTACGGGAATGCAAAATACTATCTTACATATTTAACCCCCGAAGCAGGAGATATAGGTAAACTAATAGATGAAAAAACAGAGGAAAATACTTTTGATGTAGAAGTAGATATTTTAAGCTGTAAATTTACCTGGAAGATAGAAGCTTTTAATGAATATGGTAGGAAAATAGCTGAATCTGAATACTTTAACTTTTTTGTAAAAGCAGAATGTCCTTCTTGCTACCTAAAGCTAATAGCCCCTTCTGATAAAGAGAAAATAAAATATGGGGAGAAAATTACATTTAGCTGGGAAGAGCACCCAATGACAGATAAATATAATCTTTCAGTCAAAAATACCGATACTAATGAATATGTAGTTGAATTTGTGAAAATCAGCGATACTTCTTATGAAATTTCAGAATCCATACTTGAAGGAGAATATTACTGGGGAGTATTTGTACTAGATTCTTTTGGAACTAATATAGCATATGGTGCAGCAAACTTTACAGTAACTAAATAGTTCTTGGTAATTGACTGAAGATTTTACTTTAAAAAATCTAAAAACTTTTGATATTTTTCTCCTTCAGATTTTAAGAAGCTTTGTAATTCATCTTTTGTCTTTAGCCAGCATATATCTCCCTGATCCCATTCTAAAGTAGCTTCTTTAAAGTATTTTGCCATGTCGTCATTATCATCTGTATCTACATATTTTTGAAGACACTCGCAGCTATTTAAGTAATGCTCCATTGATTTACCAAGTAAATCATGAGCTGCTTCCAGTTTTTTTGGGGGATCAAGTTTTAGATATTGGTCATAAAAACTATTAATTTCTTCTATGAGTTTTTTAGTAGTTTCTTTATGTGTTGATAAGCTAATATCTCCACTAGTAAGATCAGAACAAACTTCTTTATAAAAATTTGAGTCATCAGCCAGTGCACCCATTATATATACAATATCGCTTAAATATTTATTTTCTTTTTCTTGCTCTTTAATAACACTACACCCAGATAAAGCTACGGCAAAATTAAAGATTAATCCTAAAATTAAGAATAAAATTAAATATTTTATTTTTTTATTAATTTTCATAAATGTTTCTTTCTATACCTAATAATTTATAAAATTCTTAAAAATATGAACAGGATATCTTACCTTACTATTTTTTAAATCTAATAAATTTTTTATCTCTTTCAACTAATTTAAAAAGGTTTATAGACTCTATAACTTTTTGAGAATTATTAGTATTTCTTTCTGTTTCCTCTAAGATAGTTAAACTTCCTCCAGGTTTTAGCACCCTGTAAAGCTCAACTGCAGTATTTCTTTTATCTGGAAATTCATGGAATGCATCACAGATAAAAATTGTATCTATACTATTGTTCTCCAGGTAAGTTTCACTTGCATCAGATAAAATCAGTTTTATATTTTTTATCCTCCTTATTTTAGACCTTAATGATAACATTATTATTTGTAGAGGATGATTATCTAGCGCATATACCCTTCCCTTAGCTCCCACTATCTTGGATGCCAAAATTGGCGATGTTCCTAGCCCAATACCTTCCTCTAGATATGATTGGCCTTCCTTCAGCCCAATTCTAATAAGCCACATCTTTCTCCTTCTGGGATAAGCAGTAATTTCTCCTAAGAGCCAGAGAGGAAACACGAAAAAATAACTAAGATAAAGTCCTATACCACCTAATTTTTTGCCAAAAGCAAACTTTAAAACAATATATGCTACTGTTAATATAAAAACATATATAGATATACCTATTAAGACCCAAAAAAGGACTTCATATTTTTGCCAAATAGTAATTTCCATTTTCTCTTATCCTTTTTATTTTTGCTTGGTTAAATTAAATATATCCATATTTATACTTCCTAAAATTTATTATAACAATTATATATAAAATAGTAACTCTACTTTGATACTATGGAAAAGAGCATTTCCAAAAAATAAAAGGTGACATTTCTACTTTGCTGTAACATTATTCTTTAAGCGACTTTAAAAATACTATTGCCTGAGCTACTCTCTTGGTTTCATCAGTAATTTCCTGGACAATATCATGCTTTTTCTTTATCTCCTCCAATGCCTCTCCTTTCTCACTTAGACTTGTAACAATTGCACGCCCGGTAAGAATATTGGCCCTGTTTTGAACAAATTCCAAAAAACCGCTATAAATAGCAAAATGTTTAGATTCCTTGCCAATAACTAATTTTATTATGCCTATTGCCAGCTGGCAAACAATTGGTATATGTCCTGGCAAAATACCCATGCTTCCATCCATGGAAGGAACACTTATAAAATCAACCTCACCCTCGTATACGCGCTCCTCCGGGGTTACTATGCTTAT
>JADHVM010000035.1 GCA_016783985.1 Actinomycetota bacterium | reverse complement strand
ATATTAGATTAAGAAATAAAGAAGAAGTTTATTACTACAGGATATTTAAAGATTATTATGAAGGTATTGATATTAATAATATACTTTCCTTAACGCAGGATTTTAATTAGGCCAATCTTTCAACTGCTTAATCTAGCAAGTTTATTTTTAGATAAATATCTTATAAACTTTAACAGACATAAAGATATAGTACATTCTTATTTCAGATAGGCCCTAATAATAGGGATTTATAGAGATGAAATATATTGATTTGATTTATAATCTTAGTCTGTGTGTTAAAATGACTCATTTGGCACCGCTGAAGAGCAATTAGTGGCATTGACAATTGCCAATAACCATAGTAAAATGGCAATAATTAAATATTTTTAAGATTTGGATTGATATGAATAATAGATACAAAAGTACAATTGATAAATTTGGTCGTGTTGTTATTCCAAAGAGGATTAGAAATAATTTAGGACTTTACCCAAATGTGGAATTAGATATAGTAGAAGATATGGAAAGTATTACAATACATCCAATATCAGAGGAGCCATTTATTGTAAATAAGGGAGGTGTTTTAGTAGTAAGGGCTAAGTTAACAGAATCAGTTGAAGATTTTATAGGAAAAGATCGTAGAGATAGAGTCAAGCATATTTTAAAAGGTTTATAACAATGAAAGTTCTTTTTGACACATCTGTTATTATTGCGGCTATTATGGAATCTCACCCTAAGCATTTAGCATCATTACCATGGATTCAAAAGGTCAAAAAAGGAAAGATAGAGGGAATTATATCATCTCATTCTTTAATTGAAATATACTCAGTTCTTACAACATTTCCATTAAGTCCTAAAATTTCTCCTGCAGTTGCATGGAAATTAATCAGGGAGAATATTATTAAAGATTTTGAGATCATAACTTATAAAAGGAATGATTACTTATCTATCCTTAATGAATTAGTAGAAAATCAAGTTAGTGGTGGATCAAGCTACGATAGTCTTATTGCTTACTCAATTGAAAAAACTAAAGTAGATAAAATACTTACATTAAATAGCAAAGATTTTATAAGGGTAAAGCCAGAAGCAGCGAATATTATTGCTGAACCTTAAAAAAACTTGAAGCTTCAATTAATTGCTAGTTGTTATCTAAATTTCTATTTTATTAATAATTCTTTACTGGCAACATGTTTTTTTGAATTCTTACAGTTAAAATTAATCAGGAAAAATTTACCTAAATCATAAATTGAATAAATTTATAACTTATAGTAATATTTCTTTTATTATCTATTTTCTTTTTGAACAGAGAATAATTTTTCAAATTGGTCACATAGAATACAGTTTTTAGTCATTTTTGTAAGAATAACCTGAGTAATAAAGGGTTATACAATCGACAGATAAGAAAATATCATGGAAACAAATATTGAAGAAATAAAAAAGAAAATTCTCCCAATTCTAAAGGATTACAGAGTTAAAAAAATCGGACTATTTGGTTCATATGCTCGAGGGGAGATAAAAGAAAATAGTGACATTGATATTTTAATTGAAATTGAAAAGGATATAAGCCTGCTTGATTTTGTAGGGCTTAAACAAGAAATTGAGGAGGCATTAGGGAAAAAGGTAGATTTAGTGGAGTATGACACAATTAAACCCCTTCTCAGGGAAAGAATTTTAAATGAACAGGTGGTAATCCTATGAGGAGAGATTTGAGGGTGCATATTGAAGATATCCTAGAAAGTATTTTAAAAATAGAGGAATACACAAGTACAATTACTGAGAATGGTTTTTATAAAAATACTCAGATTCAGGATGCAGTATTAAGAAGATTGGAAATTATGGGTGAAGCGGTAAAGAATATTCCTGAAGAGTTTAGGGGAACATATCCAGAAATACCCTGGAAGAAGATAGCGGGAATGAGGGATATTCTTATTCATGAGTATTTTGGGGTAAATTTAAAGCGAACCTGGAAGGTTGTAGAGGAAGACATTTTTAACTTGAAGAGTGAAATATTAAAAATAAAAGAAGATCTAGAGAAAAAGAATAATTAGTGAATAAATTTATAACTTATAGTAATATTTCTTTTATTATCTATTTTTTTTTGAACAGAGAATAATTTCTCATAGAACCAGTTTAAGAAGTTTTATATTCATATAGTTTTATAAACATCTAAATTAGTATTTTAATTATGAGTATTACCTTATTTTATAAAATAATATTAGTAATTGGTTCATATCTATTTGGTGCTTTTCCTACAGCTTATATCGTATATAAAATAAGAAAAGGTGGTGATATAAGAAGATATGGAAGTGGTAATGTAGGGGGGACAAATATTACTAGGACTCTTGGGGTATCATTAGGTATTATTACTATTATTGCTGATATGGTTAAGGGGTTTATACCGTTACTGGCAGTATGTTTAATTTTTCCCAATGATTTGATATTCATTTCAATATCAGCTGTTGCTGTAATTTTGGGACATGATTTTCCTGTTTATATTAATTTTAAGGGAGGGAAGGGAATTGCAACTTCTTATGGAGTGATAGTGGCACTATCAAGCCTGCCATACTTAGGTAATCCTGTATGGCTGGAGACTCTCCCGATTTTTATTGTTATAATCACATGGGCTGTTGTTTTTTTAATCTTTAGAATTGTATCGGTGGGATCTTTAGTTGCAGCTATAGCCACTCCACTATCATTTTTCTTTACTGAGTATCCGCTTCCTGTAGTTATCGCTGGTATTTTTATATGTGTATTGGCTTTTATTACTCATAGGAATAATATTAAAAGACTGATAAAAGGAGAAGAAAAGAAAATTAAAAGAAAAGGGGTGTAAATGGATATAGATATTGGAAAGGGTAAGTCAGGACGAAGAGCTTATGGTTTTGATGAAGTATCAATAGTACCAAGCAGGCGAACAAGAGATGCGGAGGATACTGATATATCTGTAAAAATTGGAAAATATGATTTAAAAATACCGGTACTTGCATCAGCAATGGATGGTGTGGTTGATGTAGGATTTGCTATTGAAATGAATAGAATTGGAGGTCTTGCTGTTTTAAATTTTGAGGGAATTCAATGCAGATATGATAATGCTGACGAGATACTGGAAAAAATTTCTAAATTTCAAGACAGGGAAGCTACCAGAAAGATGCAGAAAATTTACACAGAGCCAATTAAAGAGGAATTGGTTGTAAAGAGAATAAAGCAGATAAAAAAAGCAGGCTGTATTGCATGCGGTTCGTTTACTCCGCAAAAGGTTGAAAAATATTACAGGATTGCTATAGATGCAGGTCTTGATATACTTGTAATTCAGGGTACTGTAGTAAGTGCGGAGCATGTAAGCGAGGTAAGAGCTCCACTGGATTTAAAGAAGTTTATCCCTGAATGTCCTATTCCAGTAATAGTTGGCGGCTGTGCGTCTTTCTCTACATCCCTGCATTTGATGAGAACAGGAGCTGTCGGTGTTCTGGTTGGAGTTGGTCCTGGCGAAGCGTGTACCACCAGACAGGTTTTGGGGATTGGTGTTCCTCAGGCTACAGCTATTGCAGATGCAGCAGCAGCCAGGGCAAGGCATCTTGATGAAACTGGAGATCATATCCTGGTTATTGCTGACGGAGGAATGAGAACAGGCGGAGATATTGCAAAAGCTATAGCATGCGGGGCAGACCTGGTAATGATTGGTTCGCCCCTCTCAAGAGCTAAGGAAGCTCCTGGAAGGGGATTTCACTGGGGTATGGCTACTTTCCACCCAGAGCTGCCAAGAGGTGCCCGGGTTAAAACAGAAGTAGCTGCAAAACTTGAAGAAATACTTGTTGGGCCGGCCTTTGAAAATGATGGTACGTTGAATTTATTTGGTGCGCTTAGAACTTCAATGGCCACATGCGGCTATAAAAATATTAAGGAGTTTCAGAAAGCTGAAGTGATAGTTGCTCCTTCAATTAAAACAGAGGGGAAATTTCATCAGAGAATGCAGAAAGTAGGAATGGGCAAGTAATACTAGGATATAATATCAAATATGAAGATAAATTTTTATAACAGTAACTTTAAAAATATAATAAGGATGTAGGAGAGTAAAATATTAATATGGAAAATATTTTAGTTATTGATTTTGGTGGGCAGTACAGTCAGTTAATTGCCAGAAGGATCAGGGAACTCAGAGTTTATTCAGAGCTAGTTCCCTATGATACTTCCCTGGAAGGAATAAAAGAGAAAAAACCAAGCGGACTTATATTTTCAGGCTCTCCCAGCAGTATTTTGTCTAAAACAAAAAGATCCCTACAGATAGATAAAGGAATATTTTCTCTTGGAATACCTGTTCTTGGTATTTGCTATGGGATGCAATTAATTGCATCTTTGCTTGATGGTGTTGTAACAAGCAGTGGAAGAAATGAGTATGGTAAGACTAAAATAAAACTGGATGTAGAATCTCCTTTATTCAGCGGGCTTAAGCAGGTTGAAACCTGTTGGATGAGCCATAAGGACAGTGTCTTGAAAGTCCCATCATCTTTTAAAGTAATTGCATCCACACATAGTCTGCCAGTTGCTGGTTTTGAAGAGCAAGATAAACACATATATGGTATTCAATTTCACCCCGAGGTTATACACACACCATCTGGTATGGATATATTAAATAATTTCTTATTTGATATATGTAAGTGTTCTCCTACATGGGCTATGGTTTCGATAATAGAAAACCAGATGAGCAAGATAAAGAGTGAGGTGAAAGATGGAAGGGTTATATGCGCGCTGAGCGGAGGAGTTGATTCTTCTGTGGCTGCTATTCTGGTTAATAAAGCGGTTGGAAACAGATTAACATGTATTTTTGTAGACCATGGACTTTTAAGAAAAGGAGAAGATATTCAGGTTAAAAAAACTTTCAGGGAGAATTTCAAAATTAACCTTGTTCATATTAAAGCAAAAGATAGATTTTTAAATAAATTAAAAGGAGTTACTGATCCTGAGAAAAAAAGGAAGATTATAGGGAATGAGTTTATAAGGATTTTTGAAGAAGAGGCTAAGAAAATTAAGGGTGCGGATTTTCTGGTGCAGGGGACTCTTTATTCAGACGTAATAGAGAGCGGAACAAGAGATGCAGCAAGAATAAAATCACATCATAATGTTGCAGGCCTTCCTGAAGATATGAAATTAAAACTAATCGAGCCTTTAAGAATGTTGTTTAAAGATGAGGTTAGGAAGATTGGGATAGAACTTGGACTTCCTGATGAGCTAGTATGGAGGCAGCCCTTCCCTGGTCCGGGACTTGCTATAAGGATAATTGGCGATATTACTGAAGAAAAGCTGGAAATATTAAAGAAGGCTGATAGTATAGTACTGGAGGAGATAAGAAGAGCAGGGCTGTATAAAAGAATCTGGCAGTCTTTTGCAATACTTCCATGTATAAAAAGTGTTGGTGTTATGGGAGATGAGCGATCATATGCTTATCCTATTGTATTAAGGGCAGTTAATAGTGAAGATGCAATGACTGCAGACTGGGTGAAACTTCCATATGATGTTTTGGAAAGAATAAGCAATAAGATAATAAATAAGGTTGACGGTGTGAATAGAGTTGTTTATGATATTAGTTCGAAGCCGCCCAGCACGATAGAGTGGGAGTAGTTTTAGCCGAGATATAAAAATATAAAGGAGTATAATATTAATGGATAATAACTTTGAAGAAAAATTAAAAAAAGGTAGAAGTAATATTGATAAAATTGATAAAGCTTTAGTTGAATTATTAAATAAGAGAGCAGTTACAGTATTAAAGATAAAGAGACTTAAGGAAAAAAATAACATGTCTCTTTATGATGCAAAAAGGGAAGAAGATTTGATGGACAATATTATCAAATATAATAAGGGCCCACTTTACAATGATAATATTGTGCAAATCTTTGAAGCAATACTTAGAAATGTCCAGATTCTGGAAAAAGATGAAAGCTTGTAATCATTAAACTGAACCAGGATCTATAAAAAAATTAATCCACCAGGCACTGAGAGGGAGTTTATTTGGAAAAAGATAAGAATAATATAGATAGTTTAAAAAAATCAGCGAAGCAAGATGATTCCAAACTGATTAAAGATGGATATATTACTGTGATTGCTGGTCCCTGTGCTATTGAAAGCTGGGAGCAGCTAGATGCTATAGCAGGTATTATTAAGAATTGCGGGCTAACATTTTTTAGGGGAGGGGCGTATAAACCAAGGACTTCTCCTTATAGTTTTCAGGGGCTTGAACATAAAGGTTTGGAGTATTTGATGGAAGCTGGGCGAAAGTACAATCTCAAAACAGTTACTGAAGTTACAGATGCAGAGACAGTAGAAGAAATAGCTAGATATGTGGATGTTCTACAGATAGGAACAAGAAATATGTCAAATTTTGCCCTGCTGAAAAAAGTTGGAGATGTAGCTCACAGGGTAAATAAAAAGGTGCTGTTAAAAAGGGGGTGGGCTGCCACTATTAGGGAATGGCTTCTTGCAGTTGAGTATATATCATCTGGAGGAGATTTGGAAATAGTTCTTTGTGAGAGGGGAATAAGAACTTTTGAACCTTACACCAGGTTTACTTTGGATTTGTCTGCAGTTCCGGTAATAAAGAAATTAAGTAAACTTCCTATAATCGTTGATCCATCCCATGCGGTTGGGCAAAGTGATCTGGTTATTCCCATGAGTAGAGCAGCAATTGCAGTCGGTGCAGATGGACTTATAGTTGAGGTGCACAACGAACCTTCCAAGGCGCTTTGTGATGGTCAACAGGCACTTGACCCCAAGCAGATATCTGAGATGCTTAAGCAGGTTAGTTATATTGCAAATTTTTTTGGTAAAAAAGTTAGGTAGTTCTTAGCAATTGAACTTAGATAAATATTTAAATCCTGATCAAATTAAAGCTGTTAAAAAAATAAAAAAACCGCTTCTGGTTATAGCTGGTGCAGGAAGCGGTAAAACCAGGGTACTGACCTACAGAATAGCTTATCTTGTAAAAGATAAGGGTATTAATCCTTTCAATGTTCTTGCCATTACATTTACCAATAAGGCAGCTAAAGAGATGAAGAGAAGAGTAATAGAACTTGTGGGAAAAGTAGGAGAGATAATGTGGGTTAGTACTTTTCATTCATTTTGCGCAAAAATCTTAAGGTATGAGATTCATCATTTAGGAATGCCAAGAAATTTTGTAATTTACGATTCTATTGATCAGTTAAGTCTAATATCAAGCTGCTTGAAGGATTTGAATCTGGATAGTAAAAGATTTCACCCGAAAGCAGTTCATGCTGTAATCAGCGATGCTAAAAACAGGCTTATAGATTACGAGACTTTTTCAAAAAAGGCAGTTGATTATTTTGAAAAAATAGTTGCACAGGTTTACCCTCTGTATCAGGAAAAACTTCTGAAAGCTAATGCGCTGGATTTTGATGATCTTTTAATGTTTACTGTTGATATTCTTAGGTTATTTCAGGAAGTAAGAGAAAAATACCAGAATAAATTTAAATATATTCTGGTTGATGAGTTCCAGGATACTAATGTTGCCCAGAATGAGCTGATTATGATTTTATCAGAAAAACATAAAAATATCTGTGTGGTTGGCGATGACGATCAGAGCATTTATAGCTGGAGGGGTGCAGAAATATCAAATATAATAAATTTTGATAAACAATTCGATAACACAACTGTTGTGAAGCTGGAGCAGAATTACCGCTCCACTAAAAATATTTTAAGGGCTGCAAATTTTTTAATTGGCAATAATGAAAGCAGAAAACAAAAGAAATTATGGACGGATAACCTGGAAGGGGAACCTGTCTCTAAGTATATAGCTGCTGATGAAAAGGAAGAGGTTAGATTTATAATTGAAAAAATAAGGGAAAATATAAAGAAAAAAGACAAAAAATACAGAGATTTTGCTATCTTTTACAGAACAAACGCACAGTCCCGAGCTGTTGAAGAGTTTTTAATAAAAGAAAATATTCCCTATAAGATTTATGGCGGGCTTAGATTTTA
>JADHVM010000034.1 GCA_016783985.1 Actinomycetota bacterium | reverse complement strand
GCAGTCCATTAGAGAAAATAGCAAAGGAAAAACTAAGACCAAAGCAGGTGGAAATTAGCAAAGATTATAATTTAAGAGACAGGATTATAACTATAAGAATGCAGGGAAAAAACTAGTACCTTAGGTATATTGGCTGCAGTATTGTATTCTAATTTACAAGAACTTACTTTTGGACCACCGAAGTATCAAGTAGAAATAATAACTGATAATCACCATAATCTACTTCAAGAAGTGTTTAGAAACATGATATTAGGGTAGACAATAAAAAAATCATCAATGAAAAAGTAAAATATCATATCCAGGCCAGTTTTATGGCAGCCAAATATCCTGCAGCCTTACAATCAACTTAGCACACATGGTCACAGTCTATATATTCATATAAGGATATAATCATCAAACTCATCTGAGGAAGTGTTTATCCTGGGAGGCCTGGCCTCTTTTGGATTTATTCTCTTTCTGCAATATACTCCAAAGCCGGAGTGTCGCCAGGAAAAAATTAACTCTACAACCCTTTCTGTGATAAGGCCTTTAGCTAAAAGCATCTTCAGAATCAGTTTTATCATGAGAGATTAAAGAGAGGGTTAGCATTAAAATTTCTTCAAAAATATATTAATTAGAATAGGAAGTAATTTAATATTATTATAATGTTAATAAGATGCCAATAAACTTAAAGGATTAAATTATATGGGAAAGGTAACACTTCAAAAATTAGAATCAACTCTATGGAAAGCAGCAGATATACTGCGTGGTGAGCTTAATGCTGCAGAATATAAAGATTATATTTTTGGTATGCTATTTTTAAAGAGAATGAATGATGTATTTGCCAGTGAAAAGGAAAAGAAAAGAAAAAAGTTTTTAGCTAAAGATATAAATAAAATCCTTGAAGATTCTACAATATATGAGACCTTCTATATACCAAAAGAATCAAAGCCTGGAACAGGGGGCCTCCTTAGATAGGATATTGTGGAAGCTATCACAATTTTTTTAATAATTTTAAATCAAGTCCCTGACCAGTCTATCCCTTTTTTTATCTGATTGTCATTTTTTTACCAGTATCTCCAAAATATTTTTAAAATGATCCATCTTTTGTCAGCTTGATATTATAAAAAGAGTTGGTTTCCTGGTATCTTGCCTGCTGATGGACTTCCACTGTCTGAATTGCAATTGTTTATTATTATTAATATAATATAATGTGTAGAGTTGATATAATTTTTATAAATATACTCATAATAAAAGCTAAATATGAAAAAATGTAATTCCTGCGGAGAAATAAATAAAGATAATGCTAAATTTTGTTTTAAATGTGGAAAGCAGCTCTCAAATTTTACCCCTTTATGCCCAAACTGCAAAAGTATAATTACTCCAGATGATGTATTTTGCAAAAAATGTGGAAAAAGAATCATAGAGTCTGATTCAAAGCAAGTAGCAGCAAAGAAAGAAACATACAAATACATAGAAAAGCCTGTTGTAGGAACGGGAAGAAACCGCAATTTTAAAATTTTTATGGGATTGATCGGTGGTTTTACAGCTGTAGTAGTAATAGTATTAATACTAGTTTTTGTAATAGATATTGGTAACTTAACTACTCCTTTTAACATACCAATAGATGAAGCATGCCCATTTAATGCGGAAATCATGTCAGGATTTGATTTCGATGATGCAACAACAACCGATGTAGTGATAGCAGGCGATGATAAACTTGCGCCAGCAGTTGACAGTATTACTCCGGGTTCGGGAACGGTTGGCACCATGATACAGATCAGAGGCAGCAATCTTGGCAGCTCGGGTCTAAAGACAGTATCGTTGGGTGAACATGAGTTGAATATCAACGCCGTTTCAGATGACATGATCGAAGTGCATATCTCCTATGGTGCGCAATCTGGAAAGATCGTGTTGACGTTTGCGGAAGAAAAAATAGATGCGGGGGCTTTTGAAGTATTACCGCAGCAAAAGCAGCTGTTGCTGGAAAATGAAATCGGATCTAGCACTAAACCACAAACAGTGTCAGTAGACAAAATCGCTGTGACCATTCCGGGCAACGCAATAGATAATACGCAAACTATCAGAATAGAGCAGATTGCCGATCCTCAACCAATCAACCTGCCCCAGTCTGCACAGTGCACGTCGTTTTCGGTAACACTTGGTGACATGCATCAGTTCAACGATATCATCACAATCGAATATACGATTCCAAGCGATGCGCAAGGTGAACCCTCCGCCGCTTGTTTTGATGAAGCGACATCCCTATGGGACACGCTACCCAGTGAAGTGATCGATGGCAAGCTCTACATATACACGGATCACTTGACGGATTTTTTAATTTATTACTGGGGTAAATCCATCTATTCGCCGGACGGATATTTCAAGATATATTATAAAGTAGATGACAGCACTAAATACGCCAGCAGTATGGATGACTTGGCAAGCAGTGTCGGTAATGCATTGGAAGAAATCCGAAAAGATTTTGAAGCAAAAATACCTGTTGATTATCGAGAAAACTTTACGTTTATGGGATTTACAGATTCCATGGATGTATACATAGATAGCGGATACACAAATTGTAAATATAATCCGGTGACAAACAATATACTTCTACCAACGGATTATCCAGACGAACAAGATTTTGAGACCGTATTAGCACATGAGTTTTTTCATTCATATCAGGATTCAGTGTGGAATGAAGTGCAATATGTTGGTAAAATGGGAAAAAGCGAAAATAGATGGGCTGTCGAAGCACTGGCCGAACTTGCAGCATATGAACTGGCATATCCTGAAAAAAACAGACAGCGCATGGTCACCAATGGTGTTTCATCTCAAGATTCGTATTATACGTTCGATGAAGTGCATGAATACAGCATGTCGTGTTTCTTAAGATATTTACTGAAAAACACAAACAGCACGTTTGAAGAACTATGGATTTATGTTGCGAGTAGCGACACGTATCTCATTGAATACTCAATTAATGACTTTTTCAGATCCAAATCGACTGATTTTATCTCTCTGGGAGAGTCGTATACTAAATTCTGGAGAGATGTTCTGGGCAATGCCGATGCGCCCAAACAATTGGTGTTAGATAGTTTAATTAAGATCAAATATCTTAAAGCAAATGAACACTCTGCCGTTTTTAAATACCAAACAAGTAAAACCGATACCATTGCATTCAATATGTTTAAGGTAATTGAGTTTTCCAAAAATATGCCATTGCGCATATTCAATATGGAATGTATTGATGGTAGCAAGAACGGTGTTTGGAGTACCCAGATATCCGGGGTGAAAAATATCGGGAAAATAAATAATGCACGCGTTCCTGGTGGACATTATTGGAATTATTCATCCACGACAAGCGATTCACCTTCGGGCAGTTATGAGAGATATGTATTTAAACAAGGCAGCAATGATGTTGTATTGATTGCCTTGGATTGTTTACTAAAGAATGAATTGTCGGGTGTAAAAATAAGTGAAATACAGGCACAATGCAAACCAGACAAGATTGAGAACGCATCCGTGGGCAAAGAGTATGAGTTTGAGTTCGCGTTCAAAGATATTTTTACGAACGTCACTAATGTCGTGATAGAAGTCGATTTTGGCGATGGCGAAGTGATTGAATACCAGAAAAAAAATGAAAACGGTATGCTGAGCGGTATTGTAAAGCACGTGTTCAGCAAACTAAGCAATACAACAGTGAAATGTTCGCTGTATGACGTGTCGCAGTCAGATAAGGTGTTGATATCTCAATTGCATATCCCTGTAGCAGTGGAGATGGAGCTGACGCTCTCGGCAAACCCGAACCCTGCAGCTCCGGGAAACGCTGTGAGTTATATAACGAGTATCGAAGACACCGGCTATACCTACAAATGGGACTTGGGCGATGGAGCAATGGTAAACAAATTAGGATTGTCCAAGACAGATCACATTTATGATGTTGCGGGTATATATACGGTAAGCGTAGCTGTTTATGATGAAAAAAATGAACATGTGGGCACAGCGAAACAAACCGTAACGGTAATAGCACCTGAAAAAATAATTGATGATACTTCAACTGACAATGATACTTCAACTGACAATCTTAATCTTTATGATAGGATTAAATCGCAAGGGTTTATACCTAATTACTAATCACCTTCTCCAAAGATATAAGGTATCCCAAGCCCTTCTCTCAACTGTTGCCTGCCAAGTAAAATATCTTTGATTACTAAAAAAGATTAGACAATGATTCCACTGAAATTTTAGAAATAGTAAAAGAAAAACTTAATGAAATAAATAAGCTTGAGGATGAAGAGATTATTAATAAAAGAAAAGAACACAATCTTTCTGTGTTGGGAAAAGAGCAACTTGAAAATGAAATTGAGGTTCATAAGCATTATAAGAATACTGATAATATAATCATTAGTGATGAAATATATATAAATTTATAAGAATTTCCTTCTGGATCACCAGACTATCAAGCACTCATAGTTACCATAATCAAGGTTATCAGATTCAAAAAGCATCAGAAATCATGATACTGGAGCAGGAAATACATGAAGAGTGTAAGGAGGTAAGAAAAATACCATATCAGGTCAATTTTATGGCAGCCAAATATCCTGCAGCCTTACAATCAACTTAGCACACATGGTTACAGTCTATATATTCATCCCGGATATAATCATCAAACTCATCGGGGTAAGTGTTTATCCTGGGAGGCGATCTTTTTTTACCAAATTCATATATGCGAAGATAATCAAGAATCTTCTTTACGATCTTATAATCTTCTATAAAGGTAGTAACCCTCATTTCTCCTCCGCACTTTGGACATATCAGGGGATCTATCTAATATATTTTCTGTATAAGCCGTGCCCGGGACCTGTTTAAAACCCTGGGACTTTCATCTTCTATTATATGAAATTCCGGCTCACTCTCTTCCTTTTTAAGCCTGCCCCTTGTTGCGTTGCTATAGAATCCGTAATAACGGACAGTCTGCCCTCCCGTGTTTGGTATATGGAAGATAAGGGCTGCCATCCATTCAAGGGAGCTAAACTCTTTTACATCTTTGCTGTATTTAGACTGGTAGGTAACCTTTGCCTCATACGGAAAATATTTCATCCGCTCCTGGGAGAATGACGCCCTTATGATATATCTTGCCAGATTTTCTGTTGATCTGGCCCCTTTTGGATTTATTCTCTTTCCGCAGTAGACCCCGAAGCCGGAGTGTCGCCAGGAAAAAATTAACTCTACAACCCTTTCTATAATAAGACCCTTTTTTAGAAGCATCTTAAATATTTTATGTATGAAGAATTTTTCAAGGGATTCAGTATCTATGTTAATGGCAGGAGCATAAAATAAGCCGCTGAAGCCCTTATTGCCGGGTTGCTCACCTCCCCCTCGGATGCACGATCGACATGGTAAGGGAACCCTCTGGGATTTAAGTTCACAAAATTGATTAAAAGAAAAAATTGACCAGAAGAAAACTTTGACGTATATTGAAATCTGTAGAAGATCTTATAAGAATAAGAGTGGTTACACTTTTATATTAGCACTACTTTTCTATAAAATTATCTAAAAGAATAAAAAAAATGTTTAAACCAAATTATAGTTTTAGAAATAAAATTATCAGGAATTTGACTCTTATTGCAGAATCAAGAGCTATAGTCCTGGATACATTATGAGATTGTATGGATCCATTTAGTAAGCTTTCGAACTAGTCCTGCCTATCTGAAGGATTGTTTATTTTAGAACTGAAACAACCCATTGGTAAAATCTAGTTGCGCCTTTTACGATTTCATTAGCTTCATTTTTGTAAATACTTCTACTTTCATATTGAATTAGATTCTTTTTTGAAATAATCCTTTTTAAAACATTGCTCCTATCTTTTGCTTCAGGAAGCGATATAGATTTTACCAAATCGCATAAAGTCAGGTGATTTTGTGATAGTGATCGAACCCTTTTTTCATGAACGCATACAGCGTCAGCTGCTGAAATACCGCATTGGATGGCCAGCGTCCCAGCTGCATTATAATTATTATTATTAAGAGCTGTAAGCATTTGATTATAGTTATCTTCAGCCTTTTTTAGATACTTAAAAGCATTTGATTTATTTTCCTGTTTTATTTTAATTTTTCTTGCTGACATATTATTTAATATCTAAAGGATCCTTTCCATAGATTACCCTGTATTCTTTTATTAATGTTGAGACCGGGGGTTTGTTTTTTTGTAACTTTTCAGTAAATTCATCTCTGGTTTTTGTATATGTGTCAAGCTGGGCTCCAAAATATTCATTAAACCTTGAAGAAATATCTTCAAGGAATATGCTTTCTATATATTGTTTATCTTTTTTAGTTTTTACAATTATAGCAATATCTATGTCACTTGTTTCTCTTGCTGTACCTTTTTCCATACTTCCATAAATTATAAGTGAGATTATTTTATCTTCTAGATTTTTATTTATAATCTCATTTTTCAGAAACTTATTAATATCTTTTTTAATTAAAAGCTCTTTTTGAAATGCTGGAATTAGAATATCTTTAACAATCCTATTATTTATATTTAGCCTATACAGGTGTTGTTTCCCTATAATATCACGATTCAGGATATTATGATTGTATAAATCTTTTAGTGCAGTATGTGTTGCAGGTGCAGATAATCCAATCTGCTTACTAATTTCCCGGCCAGTCGTAAAATAATCATTACGTCTGGAAGTAAAAAGGCGTATGATTTTAACTTTTGAACTGGCATTAAGTATATTATCTAAAGATTTTTCCATAAACATAGTTGTAAATTAGACTTAACATATGTAAAGTATAGTTAATATATGTTAAGTTGTCAAACACAAGATTAAGAGATCCGTTTTAAGTTTCATTAAAATAAAACTGTACTCATCTAAATCAAACACACCATAATTAGGACCGCTGTAGAGTATAACCACACATTCTCCTGCTCTCTCCTTTTTTTTAATAGTGGATATGGTTTTTTAGCTAGCTCCTTCATATCAGCTCTTACAAGATAAAGCTGCATTAGTGAATAGGTTGCCAGCTTAAAGATAACCTGGGTATTTGTATTTTTTGCTGTAGGCTAGGACAAAGTAGCTTACCTGCCCACTAGCGTAGTCAGTTTCCCTCTTTACAGATACATTAAGGGGAATAGCTAAGTTTTCCCAAGAAGAAATATCAGCAAATGAAGTAACTTCTTCTTTTCTCGCTATAAATCCATCACTATTCTGTACAAGGAGTAAGATCATTGTATTGCTGACTATACCAGTTTTAGTAAAAAGTATTAAGAAGAAAATATTTTTTCAATAAATTCTGGCAACTTCCACAGCAAGTAAAGGGGACAGTTTAATAGCCCATCCTTGTAATTTAGATTCAGTCTTGATGTTTTAATAGATAAAGCCAGTTTGTATTTTTTCCTATAGACAGCAAGACTCTTAGACTTTACATTTTCGGCCGCTTTTACTTCGATGGGAACTATTTTATCAGTAAATTGCACTACAAAATCAATCTCGGCAAGATTGCCGCTGGACCAATAAAATGGAACATAATCAAGTAATCCCGTTAATTCCTGAAGGCAATAGTTTTCAGCCATAACTCCCTTAAATTCCTTACATAGAATATCCTCTTCTAAATTTCTTTTTAGACATACGGTTACCAATAAATTCACGATGGCAAATGTCATCTCATATATAAGGCCTGGGGACAGATATCTTTGGAATGGGCCTTAATACGGATCCAATACCTGTAGATTTTAATAAAATGTATAAGGGTCCGATCTGATGTTTAACTGGAAGATATATAAAGCTTTCTACAAGCTGCAGCATTGCATTCTAAAGCTTTCCATTATATTAATTGACTTAAAAATGTCTGAGCCGGGACAATAATAGGGTCCTTATGTTTGAAGCAGTCTTCTGAAATATAATCCATATTAAATACTACCTGGAATGTATGCTTTGCCTCAATCTTATTCTGGAAATATATTAAATTCTTACTCAAGCTGCCCTTTGATGATAATTTAACTTCAACTAAAAACCATGGGTTTTTATTCTCTGAGACTAAAAAATCTACCTCTCTTTTTTCTTTATCT
>JADHVM010000033.1 GCA_016783985.1 Actinomycetota bacterium | reverse complement strand
ACTCTACGGAAAGGATCAGAAATAAAAAAAAGAAAATACTGGACGCCATAGAATCCGTAGGATTGACAGGGTGGATAAAGCACAGGTCCAACGAGCTATCAGGCGGAGAGAAACAGAGAGTGGCCATAGCAAGAGCGCTGGTCAATCAACCCTCCATAATCCTTGCCGATGAACCTACCGGAAATCTGGACTCTGTAACCGGGGAAGAAATAATGGCTATATTTCAAAAACTGAACAGCCATGGAAAGACAATAATATTAGTTACTCATGAACTGGATATAGCCAGACATACCCATAAAATCATTTATTTAAGGGATGGTATTATTCACGGGCAGGAAGAAGTCAAAAATCAGATATCCGCTGAAGAAAAACTAAAACAGATGCCTAAACTGGGAGATAAGCTAATAGCAAACTAAAAATTTTAAAACTATGAGAAGATTACTTGGAAATATAAAAATTGCTTTTCAGTCCTTATTTTTAAATAAATTAAGGTCCTTTTTAACCATGCTGGGAATAATTATAGGAGTTGGTGCAGTAGTTGCTATGCTGTCTATTGGTACAGGAGCGCAGCAGTCAGTGCTCGGCAGCATACAGGATATGGGTTCTAATTTAATTATTATTTTACCCGGCAACCCAGAAGAAGAAAATTATATGGGAGCTCAACTTGCTTTTGGCATTCAGAAGTCTGAACTGACTATTGATGACCTTAGAGCCATAGAGAGAGAAGCAACCCTGATCACTGAAGTTGCGCCGGTAATAATTAGCTCATCTGTCGCCTCTTATTCAAATAAGAGTATCCAATCTACAGTAGTTGCCTCAACCGAAAAGGGATTGGAAATATATAATATGAAAATTGAAAAAGGTAAATTTTACAGTAGAAGCGATGTTTCAAACGCTTTAAATGTAGCAGTAATAGGCCAGACAGTTATAAAAAATTTATTTGGAAAGACAGATCCCATAGGTAAAATAATAAAGCTGGATGGAAAGAATTTTAAAGTCATGGGGACCCTGGAAGCAAGGGGAGCTGATGCCTTTGGAAATGACCAGGATAGCTCTATCAGCATTCCGGTTACTACCGCTCAGAATAAATTATATGGACTGGATTCATACAATATGATACTGGCCCAGAGTATAAGTGAAAAAGATATAGATGCTGCCTCCGAAGAGATAAAGTCGATACTCAGAAAATATAGAAACATAAAATTCGGCGAAAAAGAGGATTTTATGGTTCAAAATCAAACACAGATACTTGATGTCATGACCACCATCATCGGTGTTTTTACTGTAGTCATCGCCGGTATTGCCAGTATATCACTTCTTGTTGGCGGTATTGGAATAATGAATATAATGCTGGTCTCAGTTACTGAAAGAACCAGGGAAATCGGAATACGAAAAGCTATGGGAGCCAAGAATAGAGACATACTGGTTCAGTTTCTGGTAGAAAGTATTGTGCTTAGCGTTACTGGCGGTATTTTTGGCATCTTATTTGCAGTTTCTGTATCTGTCATATTAAGCAGGTTTACTGTTCTTGAAACCTCCGTTACAGTATTTCCCATAATCATTGCCTTGAGCTTCTCTACAGCAGTAGGCCTTTTCTTTGGCATTTTCCCGGCAATGCGCGCTGCAAGGCTTAACCCTATAGATGCCTTAAGATATGAGTAATATAATAATTTTAATTTAAAAGGGAGAAATTATTAATATAAATTATTTAATTTATTAACTGTATCAAGATAGGAGGTGATACGATGGTAGAAGCAAAGAATCGGCATGGTTGTTTGATGACGTGGCTGGTGTTAATAATCATAGTGAACTCAGTAACAGCCCTATCGTACCTGATGTACCTGCTCGGAAGAGGGATGATCACCCAAGTACTCCAGAGCCAAACGTTTCAGAGCCAAATGCTCCCAAGCCAAATGCTCCAGATCCAAATGCTCCTGAATATTCCCTTCTGGGTATTTCTCATGTCTATTGTATTTTCGATATTCAACGCGGTGTGCGCAATAGTACTTTTACTATGGAAGAGGTGGGGGTTTTGGGGATTCTGCGCAACTAGTGTTGCCATGCTGGTCGTGAATCTGTTATTCTTCAGCAGAGGAATCGGCCCAGTACTTGTTAGTGTACTTACTGGTCTCCTGGGAGTACTTATACTCTTTGGAGTACTCCACATTGGCAAGGAGAACAAAGGCTGGCCTCAGCTTAAGTAGACAAATTGCCGAATTCGAATTACTGAATTATCGACTCTATTATTGCAATATTTACATTAATAGTACAACTAAAATTGCTAATTTTACAATAATAGATATTTTAAAAAAAATTTATACCAATTATTAATCTTTAAAAGTTTTTAAATTTCATCAATTTCAAATTTTCCAGCTTAAATAAGATTTTAAAGTTTTTTCCTTCGAGTGGCGCAAATTTGTAGTATTGAGCTTGTGTAGTTAGTCTATAAGCCGAGTTCTGTTCTAAATAGGATATAATTTCTTAGTTTGTCTTGAAAGAATAGAAAAAAACAAATATGAGAAACTATATAGACAGCTTCCTATCTTATATGAAAATTGAAAAAATTGCCTCTGCTTCAACCATTTATGACTACAATAAGGAACTTATAAGATTTTTTGATTTTCTAAGTTCCAAAGATATTTTAGATATAAACTTAATTAGTACAAGAATAGTAAGGCAGTATTTCTATTACGCTAAGGAGAAAAGAAATCTTGAGTCAGCTACAATATCAAAAATAATTGCAATAATAAAAAGCTTTTTTAATTACCTTGAAGAAGAAGATATTACAGTTAAAAATCCAACTAGAAAAATCAGGGTACCTAAAAAGATAAATAAAATCCCTTCTGTGATGTCTAAGTATGAGGTAGACTTAATCATTGGATCTGTAGACTTTGCGCCCTTAAGATGCCGTAAAAACACTGTAAGAGACAAACTGGTTCTATCCCTCCTCTACTATGCCGGTATAAGGAGAAATGAGCTTTTAAACCTAAGCTGGACTGATCTTAATCTTTCCAGGAGTACTATGATTATAAGGTCTGGTAAGGGAAATAAGGATAGGTTAATTCCTCTTCATAAAGCCCTTACCAAGTTACTAGATAAGTATCTTGATAAGAGACTTCCCCTTAAGACAGATGCACTTATAATCGGTGAGCAAGGTAGAAGGATGTGTAAGTGTAGTTTTGTAAATCTTCTTAAAATGTACTTTGCCTTATCCGGACTTAAGAGGAAAGGTTATACGGCACACAGCTTCAGGCACAGTTTTGCTACACACTTAGTTGAAGCAGGGGTTGATCTCTTTAAGGTCCAAAAGCTACTGGGCCATGCAAGTCTTGATACTACAAAAATTTATATTAATTTTAACAGCTCACAGATGGCAAAAGCTGTCGATAGGTTATAGGCAAGGATATGGCTAGATATATAATTAACTTTTACTAATACCTTTTAAATATTTATTGCATAATCAAATAGGACACCATTGCAATAAAATTATTAAAAATAAGAAGTAGAATTTGTTATAATTAAAATAACTAGAGTTCAATATAACTACGTAAAATATACAATAAAAGATTGGATTTACGGAAATAATTCGTATAGAAACGAGTTATCTGTTATTTATCGCAAAAGGAGGTAAAGAAAATGAACGAAGAAACAAAAGAACTAAACGAAATTGAATTTGAGCAACCATTGGAGGAAGAAATTGAAAGTATCGAAGTCCCATCGTCAAAGAGAAAAGTCTATACAGATCAAGGTGATCCAGAAGTCGAATCACTTCATGGAAAATACAAAAGAGGTAAATTAATTATACAACCAGACTTTCAACGACATTTTGTGTGGGATGCACAAAAATCAAGCAGGCTGATAGAATCTGCGCTTTTAGATATACCCCTCCCAGTAATATATCTTTCCGAAGAGAAGGATGGAAATGAATATGTCATCGATGGACAACAACGATTGACTTCTTTTTTCTCATTTATTGATGGCAAATTCCCAGATGGGAAAGATTTTAAGCTAAGTGGATTAAAGGTTATTACAGAACTTAATAAAAAATCATACAAAGAGACAAATGATGAATTACAAGACAAAATAAGGTATTGTAAAATTCGCACTATAACTTTTAGAAAAGAATCAGAGTCGGATTTAAAATTTGAGATATTTGAAAGGTTGAATACTGGTGCGGTATCTTTGAATGATCAAGAATTAAGAAACTGTATATATAGAGGCACCTACAACAAATTGTTAAAAGAACTTTCTAATGATGCCGATTTTATGTACTTGTTAGGACTTAAGACGCCAGATAAAAGAATGAAAGATATTGAACTTGTTCTTAGGTTTGCAGCTTTTTATCACTTCACATACTTAAATTATAAGCCACCGATAAGGAAATTTCTTAGTAATGATATGGAGGAATATCAATTTATCTCTGAAAAAGGAGCTATTGAATTGAAAAACGCATTTAAAAATGCAATTACTATAATAAAATCTTTATTGGACAATCACGCCTTTAAGAGATTCTATAAAGGAAATGATAAAAATCCAAATGGATATTGGGAGCCCAAAAAGTTCAATGCCTCTTTGTATGATATTTTAATGAATTCTTTTTCGAAAGAAGATAAAAACAAAGTCTACCAGAATCTTGACTCAATTCGTGAAGCATTAATATACCTAATGACAACCGATCAGGAATTCATAGATGCTATAGAACTTTCCACAAGTAGCATTCAAGCAGTAACAAAGAGATTTGACAAATGGAGACTATCACTCCAAGAAATAATTGGTATTGCTCAAAAAGAACCTCGATGCTTTTCTTTAAAATTAAAGGAAGAACTTTATAAAAATGCATCTACTTGTGTGATTTGTAGTCAGAAAATACAAAATATAGATGATGCAGCCATTGATCATATCGAGCAATATTGGAAAGGCGGTAAAACTATTCCTGAAAATGCTCGATTGACCCATAGATATTGCAATTGGGCAAGACCAAGGAAAGATTGGGGTAAGGACAATATCAGTGCATAAATAACATAAAAAAGTACATATAAAAATAAAAAAAGTACATCCAAATTTTTAGTTTTTTTGTAAAAATTTGTTCAAGATATTGTAACTTTATCATTGAAAATAGATCTATATGGTGGGGTTTTTTGTAAATTAGCATATAATTGTTCATACAGAGAGCTACTTTTTTAACTATTATGGTATTAAAACACTATTTCAAGTTTAAATTGCAATCTTTTTAAGAACAAATAACGAAATATAATTGTATATAAATCATAGTAATACCCCCTCCCCCAACCACCTACACACTTCGCAATTGTATATATGCCAGCTTCAATTTTGTAGTAACTCTTTATATAGTTTTAATATTATTAATATTCGTTAGATACGTATAAATAAGCTTCTTTTAGAATAAAAGGAATCCCTTATTTTAAAAATAGTTATGTTGATTTATTTATTTTTACAAAATTCCTATAATTAGAAACCTATTCTATCTGAATAATCTTGCTCATTATCATTGCAAATATTAATATCATCAATTACTCTCTTAAGGAGTAGTTCCAATCTATCCAAGCTTTTTTTATATGTTTCTAAATCATTTGCAGAGGAGGAAGTTAAATATTTAGAATGTATTATTGGTCGAAAGAAAGTAATCATTTTAAAATTTCTAAGTTCTTGTGAAATACCTTGTATTGCCATTTCTTCAAGATACTTTTCTACTCTGAGTTCAAAGTCCTCAAATCTTGCATCTTTGTGATTTAATTCTCTTATGGTTTCGATTTCTTCAATAAAGTCTTCAGCTTTTTTCTTATATTCATCCTTTTTCATATTACCTCTACTTATAAAAGAATTTTCTCTCGGCGTAATTTTATTAAAATTTCTTCAAGTTCCTTTTTGTACTTTTCCTGTTGCCATATATAGCGAGGAAAAGGTAAATAATAGGTTCTAATATTAACCCCTGATTTTTTAATAGCTTCATCAACCTCTTCCTTAATACATTTTATCACAACTATAATTACCAAAGGATCAAACTTTTTTATTCTTTCCGATAATTCATCAACTGATCCTTTACATTTAGTTTTGCGGACTTCAGCTGGTAAATCATCCACAGGTTCAAAGCATAAATCATCTAAATAACAACCTAATGATTTAAAGAAATCAAGAAACTCATATCCACCTATTTTTTTATTATATACTTTTAAAAATACTTCCCTGGTATTTTCGAAAAGATCTGATTTGGCTAGATAAAAGAATTTACCCGCAGCAGGTGGAGCTTCTCCGATAAAAAGCACTTTAATATTTGTAGGTTTATAATTTAATCTAATCTCTTGAAATTCTTTAGGTGTTAGTTTTCTCATTCTTTAAAAAAGATTCTATCCATCAGGAGCTACTTTTACTTCTGGAGGTTTTAATTCACATAAACAAAAACCATGACCAGCTCTTCTATTTAACCAAATTTGTATATCCGGAAATCTTGTTTTATCACCTGAAATTTTTATAGAAGGTTCACTTGTAACAATCTCGAAAGGCAAATTTCCTTTTTCAATAATGCTGTTCATCCAAGAAACTACTTGACTAGTAAACTCAGGTTCATTTGATTTTACTTTTTGTTGCATAGTATAAAAATCTTCTTATCTAAAAATATTTTATTTTTATATTAAATCAATTATAGATAATTACGATTTACTAAACAATAAATAAATAGTGAGTTGAGTGGTAGGGTATATTTTTTAATGATAATAAAAAATTATATTAATATCATAATGCTAGCAGTTAAACTAATTTATGAAGGGAGCTCAATTCCACTTCTCGAGCTAAGTTAACTTGGTTTAAATAGATTTATATTATTAATATATATTAAATAGCAATACCCCAAGCTTAACTTCTCTATTTCGATCTCCATTAATATGATATCTATAATTTATCCATGACTCCGAAGTCTCATTTATAAAACCTAAATAATTATTGTGCTTTTGTGTTGCTTCTTTTACCTTTTCTATTATTGATGTAAAGTTCTTTTTATTCACAAAAACAATCATTGCTGCTTTTGAGTCTCTCCAAGTAAGATATCCTAATAACTGTGATATTCCTTTAAGATATTCTTCTTCTCCACTCCAAACTTTGCACTCTGCTATAAATAGATTTGAAATTTTATATTTTAAAAGAATATCTGTTTTACCTTTTTTATTAAAAGATTCTCCTGTAGCAGCAGCTGTATCAAAACGTGTTTGCAGAAATATCAGTATAAGATCCCTTAAACCTTCTTCATCTTTATCCTTATAAGACGAAGGGTATCTTTCAAAATTCTTTCCCAAATCATATATAGTTTTTAAAATACTTTGATATATTTCTTTACTAATCCTAGGTTCAGGACTAAATTTATTTTCCTTTATTTCGGGTTCTTCAATTTCTATTTTTTTATCCTTAATTACATCAACTTCAAAGGTATCTTGAATATTTTTATTTTCTTTTATTGGAACATTCAACGCTTCAAGCAATTTTCTGTTATCGAATATTCTCTTTTTTCTACTACCAACTACATCTTTTATATATCCTCTTAATTCATTATTAAAAGTATCTACTTCATCATTAATAAAATTTGATTGTTTTTTTATTGTATTTAATACAGTATCTGCTTTTTCTTTTATGTCACTAGAACCCTTTGTTAAAACTTCTATTTCAAAACCCAAATAGTTGCCTTCTATATATACATCTGGAAAATGCTCTATACGTCTAATATCAGGTCTATAATTCAGGAGACTTTGATTACCTTTAATTGGTAAATTATATACAATAACTTGAATGAGTCTTTTCCCCCCAGGGAATCTACTGTCAAGAGTCTTTTTTTCATAATCAGATAATTTTTTACCTTCTAAATCAATATAGATTTTATTTATCTTATGCTTTTCATAAAGATAATTAATATAGTCTTCTTCATTAACACTACGCAAATAATTTTCATCTTTTACATCAATATAAGATTCTATCTGATTCTTTATTTCATTAGTTAAATAACTTAAATTCTTATAGCCAAATAATTTAAACATATTCAATTATTCTTATTTGTAATCAATATTATTGATATATATTCTAACATATCACCCTTCTTTGTTAACTATAATAAAAGTGGAGATGTAATAGAAAAATGGTATAATATAAATATAAACTTAGGTTAATTCTTGAGGGATCTTCAAAAGCCTGTCTTACTTGGTATATAAGCCGAGTTCTAGCCTAAATAGGATATAATTTCTTAGTTTGTCTTGCAAGAAAAGAAAAAAACAAATATGAGAAATTATATAGATAGCTTTTTAGCTTATATGAAAATTGAAAGAATAGCCTCTTCTTCAACCAT
>JADHVM010000032.1 GCA_016783985.1 Actinomycetota bacterium | reverse complement strand
AGTATTAGAAAAAGAGTTAAAAGAATATCTTGTGAAAAAGAGTAAAGAGAAAAGAATAAAAATATTTAATATAAAGAAAATTTTCGGTAATATATCAAAAAGAAGGCAGCAGAAATTGTTAGAAAGCTGTAAAAGTGAATCAGCTAAATATATAGATAAAGTTAGTGAAATTAATAAGGAGAGTTTATCTAAAAATATAGATTGTGATAATAAGTTGAATAATAATATAGGTGACAGTGTCTTAAAGGATAGTGATTTAAGTAGTGAAAATTTGGGCTATATTAATGTAAAAAATGATAAGCTTGATAAAGATGAAGTTATCGAAAAATCAAATACAAAAGAAGAAGAAATAAATATTAAACTTAATTATCCAGAGCATAAATTTAGTGTAGAAACTATAAAAGCTATAAAACAGAAAATAATAGTTTTCACTAAAGCTAAAGGTGGTGTAGGTAGCACGCTACTCAGCATCTTCTTAGGGTTTACGTTCAGGAAACTCAAAACTCTTCTTATAGATTTAAATTTTTCTGAAGGTGGTGGTGATATTGGATATTACCTTAGCATTCCAAAGTCTCCAAATATGATAAATTTTTTAGATGGTTACAGTAGAAGTGCCATGGATAATTCTACCTTTAATATTAAGGACAACCTTGATATTCTGCAGTCTCCACCAACTTACACATTAGCTAAAAAAATGGAACTTTATGATATATATACTTTAATAGATGTTGCTAAGAAAAAATATCATTTAATAATTGTTGATTTGCCGAACTACATAAATGATATGTATTTAGGGGTGATGGATATTGCAGATATTATGGTATTGGTATCTGATTGCACGATAGGGAGTATTGGAAGACTAATAAATATAAATAAAAAGTTTATTTGTGATGACCTGGAAAAAATATTGGTAATAAATAAAAGTAATAATGATAGTGAAATTATATTTAATAAGAGTCAATTAAGGCAATTATTTAATTTAAAAGAATTTATTTTAATAGATGAGAATAAGCAGTTAAAAGGGAGATCTAATTTTGGGAATTTCAATTTTGATAGTTTAAAAAACTTCAATTGCTTTATGGATAAAGTCTTGGATTTATTAACTTATGATTAGAAAGAATATATTTATGGTTAATTATTTTTATAAAAAATATTTAATACTAGCTGTGGTTGGAGCATTAATTATAGGTGTAGCTTCTTATCTTTTTTTAAATATTTATTTTAACAAAGAAGAAATATTGGTAGCTGTAAGAAATATAGAAAAGGGTGAAAAAATTAAAGAGGATGATATAGATCTTAAAGAATTTTACAAGAATTCTTTACCTGAAGATTATCTACAGAGTAAAGAAGAAGTAGTTGGAAGTATTATTCAAATGGATAGGAAGAAAGGAGACTTTATTTCTAAAGAATTGTTTACTAAAGATTTGGGTAAAAATATTATTGACGATTTATCTAAGGGAGAAGTATTAATAGCAATTAATATGCAATATTTAGAACCATTAGTAGAAGAATTAAAAACTGGTGGAAGTGTGTCTATTATTTCAACACAAATAGATAAGGAATTATTAAATTCAAGTAAATATGTATCAGGATCTTATACTAATGGTAGCAATTATCTACAAGATGATTCTAATAATAGTTCTAGTAGTAAAAGTTTTATTGAAGAAGATAGTTATTATAATTGTATTGAAAGTTTGGAAGAAGGTAATTGTTATATTAAAAATGATTTTATGGATAATAACAGTTATAAATTATCTGAAAAGATATTATTGATTAATGGACAATTAATAGTTAGAAATTTAGAGATAGTAAATATTAAAGAATATATAATAAGTAAAAGTAGCTCTCTTATAAGTGGAGGAGAAGAACAGATAGTCATTTATGTCAAATGCAGTATTAAAGAAGCTCCTATTGTAGCTAGACTAACTAAAGATGATAAATATAAGATTGTTATTGAAAAGATATGATTTACAAAGAAGCATGTACTAGTTTAAAAAATAAAAGTAGTGTATTGATGGTAATTTCTAATAAGGGTGGAGTCGGTAAAACATCAATTGCTATAGCGATGTCTATGTTTTATGCCCAAAAAACAAAGTATAGAACTCTGCTTCTAGAATTAGATAGCTCTCCTGGTGATTTTAAGACTATTTTTGATATAGAAGAAGATAAATCCCTGGAACTTGCTTTGAGATTTCCTCAAAAATATAGTAGATATGTTAAAAATATATATAAAAATCTGGATGTTTTGAATGGAATATCAAATCCACTGGTCGCTGAGAGTATAAAGACTGAGGCTATAAATATTTTATTTGATTATATCTACAGAGATTATAAGTTTATTATTATAGATACTCAGACTACTATTAATGGTATTATTCTTGATGCCTTAAGATTTTCTGATTTAATTTTCATTGTAACAGACTATTCCTTAGAAAGTATATCTAGGATTTCAAGTTTATTTAAATTTCTTGTAGACAAATTTTCTATATCAAAATCTAAGATGAAAGTAATTATAAATAAAAAGAAATTTTTAGATTTTTATAAGATATGGGATATTGCAAAGATTATTGAACTTCCAATTGAGATTTTTATTTCCATGGATAGTGGATTTAATAAAACTAATTTTTTATTTAATAGGGAAAAAATTTTTAGAACAAAATTTTTTAGGCAAGTGAGTAAAGCTATAAGTAGTTATTTAATTTAAAGGAGATATGATTGGGGTTAAGAGATAGACTATTTAAAGAACAGTTTTTAAATAAACAGCAGGAAAAAGAAATTATTAGTATAGTTAAGAATAAAATAAAGAAAGATAGTACTCTTTTGAGTACAGAATTCACGAGTAGAGATGATTTTAAGGATCGGTTATTTTTAATGATTAGCAATGAAATTGCTAGTAAATATCCGTATATAGAGTATGAGATTAATGATAATTTAATAGAAAGAACACTTTGTGAAATATTTGGGCTTGGACTATTAGAGCAATATTTAAAGGATCAAGAAGTTACTGACATTTTTATTCAAAACAAGGAAATGGTGATTATAAAAAATGGTAAAAAAGAATATTTAGGTGAGGTTTTCAATAGCATAGATGAGGTTAAATTAATTGTGGATCGTATTAAAAACGGTTCGGGTAAGACTGTTGACCAAAGAATGCCCTTTCTAAATACCGAGCTGTATGATGGAAGCAGATGTTCTATAGTTATACCACCTGTTTCAGATAAAATTTATATTTGTATAAGAGTTTTTAACTGCTTGGATTTTGAGCTGGAAGATTTAATTAAATTGGGAATGTTTGATTTAAAAATTTTTAAGGTTTTAAAAGATTTTATAAAAAGTAAAAAAAATATATTAATAGCTGGTTCTATGGGATCTGGAAAGACTACTCTTCTTAATACTATGGCTAAGCTAATACCTAAAAATGAGTTTATAAATATTATACAGGATGTTCCAGAAATTAAATTACATAAATATCCATATGTCCGGATGTTAACTACTAGGCCTAAATCAAGGGAAGTTGATAATGAAATTAATCAAGATAAGCTTGTTTTTGAAACTTTAAGAATGAAAGCTGATAGAATAATAGTTGGAGAAGTTAGAAACTATATGGCAGCATACCAGATGTTATCAGCCTTGAATACAGGGCATAGAGGTAGTTTTAGTACTATTCACGCTGATTCTGCATATGATTCTCTATTAAGGTTAGAAATACTAGCCTTAGAATATAAACCTAATATTAGTAGTCAGGTTATAAAGAAAATTATCTCCCGAGCTATTGATGTAGTTTTATTTTTAGAGTTTGAAAAGGATAAAGATTTTAATGTAATTAAAAGAAAAATTAAAGAGGTATTGTTAGTTGATAATGATTTAGATGAGAGAGGTGATTACAAATTAAAATATCTATAATAATTTCATTATTCTTTGTGATTGGGTTTTTATATTTATTTGGTGCAATAGCACTGCATGTGATAGAGAAGAAGAGAAATATTATAAAAAGATTTCTTAGATCAAGTAATTATTCTATTAGTAAAAAAAATAAAAAGATAGGAATTATAGAAAAGGCCGATACTTGGCTAAAGAAAAATAATATAAATTTAGATATTAAGGAATTTATAATTGTAATTTTTACAATATCTTTACTTCCATTAATATTTGGGCTCTTATTAAGGGTAGGGATTTTTATTTCAATATTGCTTTCTATTATTGCTGTTTTTCTAACATTTATTTTTATTGATTTAAGAAGTAGAAAAGAAAATGCAAAAAAGGAGAATCAACTAGAGCAGTTTTTACTCGATTTAGTAGGCAATTTATATGGTAATCCAAATATTCTAGTGAGTTTAGAGAAAACATTAGGGGATGCAGAATACCCACTAGCTAGGGAATTTGAAATTGTATTAGGCGATACAAAGAGAGGGTTATTACTTAATCAAGCGTTATGGAATATGATAAATAGAAATAAAAGTCTTATTATAGAAGTTGTGCTCATAGGTTTTATAGTAGCAAATGATAAAGGAATTAATTTAATAGAATTTTTAAAAGACCAAATTGAATATATTAGGGAAAGAAGAAATATAGAAAATTATATAAAGGTATTAAGTTCCGGACCTAAATATACTTCTTATATAATAATGTTTATACCTCTGGTATCTATTATTATTATTGCTCTAATTAACAAAAACTTTGTAGAAATACTTTTTTCTAGTATTGGATTATTATTTTTATCGTATGCAGTTGTAAGCTATGGAATTGGTTTTTTCTTAATAAACAGAATTGTAAATTTTTCTGAGAGAAGTAGGGCATTAAAATGAAAATAATTATTATATCAATATCTATTTTAATGACAGTTTTTATTTTTTTAACCTTCACAAGTATTAATTCTTCTAATCTAAAAGAAATACTTAAAAGATTAGAGAAACATAGAAATGGTTTTAATGTAAAAAAGCGCAGTAAAAGGATATATGATGATTTGAGATTTTTAATTGAAGAATGGGGAAGTATAAAAATTTTTAAAGTAGAAATAAAGTCTATCGAAGGCTTATTTCTTCTAAGGATAATACTTGCAATTAGTTTTTTAATTATTTTTGTGTTTACTGGATTTTTATTAGGAAAAAATTTTATCATTTATTCTCTTATTACTGCAGTGATATTATATTTTTTACCTCTAGAAATTATTAAAGGCAAAATAAACAATATAAGTTCGAAAATAAGAGGCGAGCTTCCGGATATAGTTGATATATTGTCTTCTTTAATTAAAGCTGGATTAAGTTTAGATGAGGCTGTAACTTATATTGCTAATAACTATAGTAGTGAAGTTGGTAGTCTCTTTAAAGTATTACAGGTAAAAGTATTTGAAGGCTATAGTAAAAAAGAAGCTTATTATAGTATTGCTAGACTCTCTTTTTGTGATGATTTTAAAAGTATAGTAAAAGTTTTAGTTCAATCTGATATTATAGGAAATCCTATTAAGGATGTTCTTAAGGATTTGTCGAGAACTATTAGGAACAATCAGAGGGATTTATTAAAAATGAAAGCAGAGAAATTAGAAGGGAATTTGATTCTGATAATATTTATTTTTATATTTATTCCAATGCTTTTATTACTATTATTGCCAGTTATACCTCAGTTGAAAGTGTTATTATAATGCAATGGAAAGTAGAGTTATAGAGATTTGTAATATTATTATCATTAAAATCGTAAATTTTAGTAAAAGGTGAGGAGGTAAGTAATGAATTTTTTTAAAAAAATGGTAATGAAAACTTTTATAAAAGCTAAAGGAGCCACTCTTATAGAGATAGCTCTTTATATTGCTCTAGTGGTTATAGTTTGTATAGCAGTGGTAACAGCACTTGGAGGTAAACTTCAATCAGTATTTCAATCAATTGTGGATAGTTTATAGATATCGCTTTAGTAACCAGGTAAATATTTGCTATATATCACTAAATACAAAATATTAATTGAGGTTCTTCAATTAAGATTGTTTAATAAGATTATTTTTTTAGTCTTGTGATCTGAAATGCAATTGAGTTAAATTTATTAAATTTGAATTAATAATTAATTATATAATAAATGATTAAGGATAGAATTCACTTAAAAAATGGGAATGTTTTACTTGAGTTAGCTCTAGTAATGCCGATACTTCTATTGCTCCTAGCTGGAATAGTTCAATTTGGCTTTATATTCAATGCAAAAATTGCAGTAAATTCAGCATCTTACGAAGGTGCAAGAACAGCAACCCTAGCAGATGATCCTTTGAGTGAAGCATTGGATTCAATTGAAAATTATGCTTCATCAACTTTACCTGGATGGAATTTTAATGAAAGACTTAAGGGTAATATTAATATTCAAGGTACTAATCCAGGAGATACGGTTAGTGTGGAAGTGATATACTCAATTCCAGTTTTTTTTGCGAAGATTTTACCTTTTTATGATAGTGACACTATTGATATTAGTGGAATTAGTGTAATGAGAATAGAAGAAAAAGAATAGTGTAATAGCAATTATTGAAGAAGGATATTTTTCCAAAAAATGGATGTAAGAAGATAGATTAAATTTTTATCAATCTATTAAATTTTAGTATTAACTTAAAGTATTAATTTATAAAATGTTAATAAAGAAAATATTGTTTATATTATTTATCTTGGAGTTATATTTTTTTTGTTATTATATATATTTTTATATTATTTTTCAGTGATTTTAATTATATAAGACTGAAATATTTTTTATGAAATAAGTTTTTTAATATATATAAATATAGGTGGTAAATTATGAAGAAGGTTTTAAAAGTTAATTTATTTTTAGTTATATTTTTTTTAATTGTTATTATTTCTCCATGCGAGTTGTTTAGCGAGAACTGGCTTAAAGTGGAAATTACTGAAGATGAAATGATCTGGGTTGATAATTCGCATTGGGAGTATAAAAAAATTCTTGTAAAAGATGGGTATTACAAGGAAGTAAAAAGAAATAAATGGGTTGATACTTCTTATATTATTAAACAAGGATACTGGAAAGTAGGCCAATATTCTGTATGGGTTCCATCCAAAACAATTGTTCCTTATACAGCATATAGATATGTCAATACTTCTCATTACGAAAGGAGATATAGGGATGTAACAATTTGGGTACCAACTTATTTTACTGTTATTATTGGGACAAATCAATATGGTTGGGATGTTTATGCTTTTGCCGCAAAACCAGCTGGTCTTAAAAGAGTAAGTTATAAGGGAAATATTTATTGGGCAGAAAAATGGGTTATAAATTATAAGCCTTATAGGGGTGGTAGGATTTATGCTGAAAAATGGGTATTTAGAAGTAAACTAATAACATATAGAGAATATTACAATGTTTGGATTAATTCAGGATATTGGCAACCTTATACTGCATACAAAGTTGTTGATAACTCTCATTGGGAAACAAAAGTGGGAAAATATTGGGTAGATACGTCTTATAAAGTAGAAAGGGGATACTGGGAGGAATATATTGTCAAAGAATGGGTAGACACTAGTTACTATGAACATAAAAAGATATTTGTTCGGGATGGTTATTATGTACCACCTCTTCATGGTGAAGTAGTTGTAGAAAAAAGTCCAAAATATGTATTCACTAAGTGGCATAAGAATACTATGGGTGAAGAATGCAATATGGAACTTAAAGTTACCTGGAGTCTTGATAATAGTGAAATTTCTCCAGGTGAAGAAGAAAAAAAAATTAATTCTATTTATATTTACGAGAATGTATGTAGGTTTGAAAATAATGGGATTGATAAAGTAATAATTTATAATGATTCAGTCCCTGCTTCTGCAAAAGGAAGTATAGATACTATAATAAAATTTAATTATAGTGGTGGTGAAGATAGCATCCTTCATATATATCTTTATGCTCAGAGCGGAGAAAGTGCTCATATTTATTTTAGTAATCCAATTAATGGCTATAGATCTATAAATATAAGCTCAAATGGTAGTAGTTCCAATGCAAATACATGGTTGGGTGGTAATTATTGTGGAAAAGTTGAATTTTGATGCTAAGTTAAATAAAGGTTCAGTACTAGTAATTATTGCAGTTTTACTTCCTGTTTTTATTCTGTTACTAGGTATGATAGTGGATATTGGGAGAGCATTAACTTATAAGGAGGAAATAAACAAAGCATGCATGATAGCTGCAGAAGAGGCCACAAAAAGTGTAGATATTGAAGCTGCAGAAAATTTGGGCATTAATGTTTTAAACGAAAATTTCAGTGATGTTATTTATGAATACTTTAATAAGAATTATAAAGATAGAGGCTACTGTAGTATTAATTATTTAAACTATGATATTTTTGATAGTATTGATAATCCTAAATATATAGTAGTTAGTTGTGAAGCTA
>JADHVM010000031.1 GCA_016783985.1 Actinomycetota bacterium | reverse complement strand
TTCAATTCCCCGCAGCTCTGCTGCGATTAATAAATGTGAAAAAAGATCGAAAAAGAATATAAAAAATTATACAATAAGCAAATTAGCTTGCTTTAGAGGTAAATAGATACCTCGTAGCTCTGCTGCGAGGAGTTTCATTGCTTTTCAAAACTTTATTAAGAGTTATTGTTAAATTTTTTGCATAACATAGAACATATTCGTGTATAGTAGACAAATTTTGTGATAAATTGGCTTGAGACTGTCTTCTACGCCTAACAAAACAACCGATGAAATTTTCTTCACCAAATATACCTTCACATATTTTTCTCAGATTAGATACCTCATTATCATCAATGCTTATAAAAACAACTCCATTATCACTGAGTAAATTTTTCGCCAAAAACAATCTCGGATACATCATATTCAGCCATTTACTATGGAATCTTCCTTCTGTATCCGTATTAGTAGAAAACTTTTTGCCTTCAGCATCAACTTGCCCGGTATATTGTAAATAAGTTGTCAGATTCTCTTTATAATCATCGGGATAAATGAAATCATTGCCAGTATTATAAGGCGGATCAAGGTATATCATTTTAACTTTTCCATAATAAGACTTTTGCAAAAGTTTTAATACTTCAAGATTATCTCCTTCAATAAATAGATTATCGGTAGTATCAAAGTTGACAGACTCCTCTCGGCAAGGCTTTAATGTTCCAATACTTGAACTCTGAATAATCTTAAAACAATCAGCTTTACCCGGCCATGCCATTCCATAGCGTTCTTTTCCCCCATCAATTGCCTCGCCCAAAGCAAGTTTTAATTTCTCAAAATCAATCTTGTTTTCAGTAAAAACTTCCGGGAATAATTGGCGTAACTTTTCTTTCTGTTCTCTAATAATATCCATTGACCGTAAATCAAGTTTTTTTATTTCTGACATATTCTTCTCCTTAACCTATTGTGTCAGGATAGATTTTTTGTCACACTTCAAGAATCTATATTTACCTTATTAAGCCGCCACTAGAGAGCAATAAAAATAATCTTTTCTAATTTTTCTATAACATTACTCTAATACGACAAAAGGTTTATAAAATCCTTCTTTTTGGAGAAAAAAGTTGCAAGGTGCAAGGTGCAATTGCGGAGAATCTGCCATAATGACAAAGGGATTAAAACTAACAATATTTACTTATAAATGGGGAAAATGTGTAAAACCTGTGGGAAAATACCTTCTTGAAAGCCTTATATAATAAGGGTTTTAAGGAATAATCGCCTAAACGCTCTCAGACGCAAAATTTTTAAAAATAGGTACATTTACCCCTCAAAAACGGCGTTTTTTTGATTAAAATTCCCTCATCTCAAAATCTGAAAGTGGCTATTTATAAGGGTTTTAAGATTTTAAGAAGGTAAAAATAGGCCAAAAATGGGGGTCGTAATTGCCGATTTTTCGAAAATTGAAGTGCGTTTAAAGGCACTCTACGTGCGTTTTTAGGGTATTCCTGAAGGGGGTCTGAAAGCCTTGTAAATAAAGGCTTTTAAAGAAAATGAATAGGAACAGACAACCGTCCCCTGTTCCTATTCATTTTCCTCCCATTTTAGAGACCTACTGACTGCTTTCTTCCAGCCCTTATATAATGTCTCTTTTGTTTTTTCATCCATATTGGGGGAAAATTCTTTATCTGCCTTCCATTTCTGAGCAATCTCCTCTTTGTCTTTCCAATAACCAACCGCTAAACCAGAAAGATATGCTGCTCCTAAAGCAGTAGTCTCTGCAACTTTAGATCTTACTACCGGAACTCCCAGGATATCGGACTGGAATTGCATTAAGAAGTTGTCTCTAACTGCTCCACCATCAACTTTTAATTTTTTCAAATTAATCCCTGAATCTTTCTGAATAACTTCCAGGACATCACGGCTTTGATAAGCTATGGACTCTTCTGCTGCTCTTAGGATATGTTCTTTCTTTACCCCCCGGGTTAACCCTACAATGATACCCCGAGCATACATATCCCAGTAAGGGGCACCAAGGCCCACAAAGGCAGGGACCAAATAAACTCCATTCGTATCTTTAACTTTTAAGGCATATTTTTCAATTTCTTTAGAATTTTTTATCAGCCCGATTTCATCTCTTAACCATTGGACTACTGCTCCGCCGATAAAGATACTCCCTTCCAAGGCATATTCTACTTTACCATTAACCCCCCAGGCAATTGTAGTCAAAAGACCATTCTTGGAGGGAACGATTTTTTCTCCGGTATTCATCAAGATAAAACATCCGGTTCCATAGGTATTTTTGGCCATACCCGGCTCATAACAGGCCTGGCCGAAAAGAGCGGCCTGTTGGTCTCCGGCATCACCAGAGATAGGAATTTCTGCTCCGAATATCTCTTTATCTGTGCTTCCATAAATATAGCTCGAGGGCAAAACTTTGGGAAGCATCTCTCGGGGGATATCCAGTTCTGTTAATATTTCCTCATCCCAATCAAGATTATGAATATTGAATAACATTGTCCGAGAAGCATTAGAATAATCAGTAACATGAACTTTTCCTTTAGTTAAATTCCAGATAAGCCAGCTGTCTACTGTACCAAAAAGAACTTCTCCTTTTTCGGCTTTCTCTCTGGCCCCGCCTACATTATCTAAAATCCATTTAATCTTGGTACCGGAAAAATAGGCATCAACCACCAGTCCGGTCTTTTTTTGGATAATCTCTGCCAGCCCTTTCTTTTTAAGTTGGTCACATATAGGAGCAGTCCTTCGGCATTGCCATACGATAGCATTATAAACCGGTTTACCGGTTTTTTTATCCCAGACTATAGTAGTCTCCCTCTGGTTAGTTATGCCGATAGCAGCTATATCTTTGGATTCTAAGCCAGCCTTATTTAAAGCAGCTTTTGCCACTTCTATCTGAGAAGACCAAATTTCCCTGGGGTTATGTTCCACCCAGCCTGGCTTAGGATAAATCTGTCTAAATTCCTTACTGGCAGTACTTACTATAGTTCCATTATGGTTAAAGATTATCGCTCGAGAACCGGTAGTTCCCTGATCCAGAGCTATAATATATTTTGCCAACCTTAACACCTCCGAATATTTCCTCATCCCCTTAACTCCAAAACTTTGGCTCCCTCAACAGGTGGGGTTACATACATATCCGAAATGATACCGGTAATTTTTTTATATCCCTGCTTAATCGTTTTTTTAAAGGCATCGATATACTCTCTTTTTAATAAGTTTACAGTACAACCTCCAAAGCCAGCACCTGTCATCCTGGCTCCCAAGACCCCTTCCTGTTCTAAAGCCAAATCAACCAGGAGGTCCAATTCCTTACAACTAACCTCATAATCATCCTTAAGGCTTTGGTGTGATTCTATCATCAGTTGACCAAAGGTAGAATAATTTCCCATCCTTAAAGCCTGTACCCCAGTTTGAACCCTATAATTCTCTGAAATTACATGCCTGGTTCTACGGGCAATAACTTCCGGTAATTGCGAGTGATATTTTTTATATTCATCTATGCTAATATCTCTTAAAGCTCGTATCTCGCGTTTTAATTTATGATTAAAAAATTCGGCAGCTATTTTGCATTCTTCTTTTCTTTTGTTGTATTCAGAATCAACCAGCCCTCTTTGAACTTTGGAATTACAGATTACTATCTGATAATTGTGGTCATTAAAGGGGATTAAATCATAATCATTAGATCTACAATCAATAAAAAGAGCATAATTTTTTTGACCCAAACAGGAAACATATTGGTCCATAATGCCGCAGGCTACACCGACAAAATTATTTTCTGCTCTCCGACAGAGATGAGCCATTTCCACCGGTTTAATTTCCAATAAATTTAATTTTACCATAGTTAATGCAGTAACCACCTCTAATGCAGCAGAAGAACTCAAACCTGCTCCTTTAGGAATGTTACTGATGAAAATAAGATTTACTCCTTGTAAAAGATATCCTGCCTTTTGCATTTCATCCATTACACCCATTAAGTAATTAACCCAGGTATCTTTTTTATAAGGAGATAAATTATCTAAAGAAAATTTGGCTTCAGCTTTATAACCGAGATCGAAAATCTGAACCAGCCGATCTCTTCTTAATTGTCCCAGCATAATTATTTTTTTTCCAATAGCCATCGGAAGAACAAATCCCTCATTATAGTCAGTATGTTCACCAATTAGATTAACTCTCCCGGGGGCAGAAAAGGCCCCTTTAATTAAACCAGTATCAGTAAATTTTTCGTTAAATATCTTCCAAAGTTTATTCAAATCTTGCACTGAAATCTCCTTTTCATCTTACTTTATATTTTGTATCCAATTATATTTATAATTAATCTTTCAATCAATTTTATTTTAATCCGAAAATCTTTAATAACAAACTACTCCTTTAGGTGGCGTATCCCTTAGTTCTTGAGCCTTTTCTTCAGGTAAGCAATCATTGAGAAAAGTACCAGCCCCTAATTCACTTCCAGCTAAATATTTAAGTTTGTCTTTTGTACGATAAGGAGGATAGAATTCAATGTGAAAATGGGAATATTCTTTACCTGTCCCATTAGTTGGTTGCTGATGAATGGCCATAATATATGGAAAGACAAAACCAAAAAGATTATCAAATTTCATCATTAAAGTTTTTAATATTGCCGCTAAATCAATTTCTTCCCTTTCCGTAAAATCATTAAAAGAAGGAAGATGTTTATTGGTGTAGATGTGGACCTCATAACTGTAACCAGCAGCAAAAGGGATCAGTGCGGTAAAGGAATCATTACTAACAATAATTCGTCTGCCATCTTCTTTTTCTTCTTTTAAGGTCTTACAGAAGAGACATTCCCCCTCTTTTTCTAAATATTCTTTACTGGAATCCAGTTCCTGTTCAATAATTGGCGGAATAAAGGGGTAAGCATATATCTGGCCGTGAGGATGATGAAGAGTTACCCCTACCTCCTCTCCTTTATTTTCAAAGATAAAGACATAATCGATAAAATCTTTATCCCCTAACTCCCGATAGCGATCTCTCCACACCTTTACCAGCTTGACATAACGGCTCAAGGGTTTTTCTGACATAATCCCATCATGGTCAGAAGTAAATAGAACCACCTCACAAATTCCCTGAGCCTTGCCATATTTAAAAAATTTAGAACCTGTTCCAGTTATTCTTGGTAACTCCTCTTTTAAAGATGGAAATTTATTTTCAAAAACTACTATATCATAATCTTCCGCTGGTACTTCTGTAGATAAACCACCTTTTTTAGTAGGACAAAGAGGACAATAATCTTTGGGAGGTTTATAAGTCCTGTTCTGACGATGGGTGGCTATTATTACCCATTTCTTTAAGATTGGATTCCATCTCAGTTCTAGCATCCTTATTCTCCTTTTCTTCTTCAGTAAAAGTATAAAAAATTAAATAACGGCCATCTTCTTTTTTAATTCCTTTTTTGTGTATCTGCATCAAAGTTACCTCTCTCTTGTTAATCTTCTAAATCATTTTTTGCTGCTTATATTTAGTTTAAATATTTTATAAAATGTCTACTTGGCTAATATTTTTTTACTATTACCACTACTATTTTTTTTCTTTTCAATAATAATTAGTTTACTATTAAAATCACCTTTTAAATCAACCTTCAAACCTATTTCCTTCAAGGCTTTGCCACTTAATATTATTTTTTTATTTCCATCTTGATGCTGGTATAAAGCATCACTAATAAGTCCTTTTAATTTTATCGGAAGTAATTTTTCTCCAAACTGTTGAGAATGTAGAAATACAAACAGAACCACTAAATTTTTATCTTTGTTTACATATTCAACCGCAACTAAATTTCCCTTCCAGGTTGGCAATAAACGGTATTGATCTCCGTGTTGAATTATTTCTCTTATTTTTTTATATTGCCTTATTTTTTCTTTAGCTAATTTCATCTCAGTTTTAGACCAGTTATTTAAATTTCCACCAACGCCCATACTCCCCAACATGGCAACATTAAATCTATAATCAAGGCTTAATTTCCTATGGTTTAACCAATTTGGAGAATCGGTTACCCATGACATCATGATTTTAGGGGTATACGCATAAGAAAATCCTTCTTGAATCTTTAGGCGATCAAAAGCATCCGTATTGTCACTTACCCAAACCTGGTCCGTCCTTTGTAAAATACCTAAATCAACTCTTCCTCCTCCCCCAGAACAAGATTCGAAAATAACTACCGGATATTTTTTTCGCAATTTATCTATAATTTGATAAAGACCCTGAACATGACTAACCCAAATCTCTTGTTGCTGGGGTTTGAGGGCTTCAGGCCAGCCTGGTTCACTAAAAGATCGGTTCATATCCCACTTGATAAATTTTATATTATAATTATCCAATAATTTATTTATAAAATCATATATATATTCTACAACCTCTTTTTTGGCTAAATTTAATACAAGCTGGTTCCTTGATTCAGAGCGAGGACGATTTGGAAAATGATAAACCCAATCCGGATGTAAGTTATACAATTTACTATTTTTATTAACCATTTCTGGTTCAACCCATAGACCAAAATCCATTCCTAATTCATTCACATAAGAAATCAAACTTGTTAAATCATGAGGAAATTTCTTTTTATTGACATACCAATCACCTAATCCAGCCGTATCGTCATTTCTTTCTCCAAACCACCCATCATCAAGTACAAACAATTCAACACCCAAGCTGGCTGCTTTTTTAGCTAATTCTTTTTGCCCCTCTTCATTTACGCTAAATTTGGTAGCTTCCCAAGAATTATAAAGAACAGGTCTTATTTTATGATTTAAATTTCTTGGTAAAATATAATCTAATTGATAATGATGTAATTTACGACTGGCATCTCCAAATCCATTATTAGTATAACCAGCAACAAATTTAGGGGTAACAAAACACTCATTGGGTTTTAATTGCCATGAAAAGTCAAAATCATTTATCCCCCCAGCAATTTGTAATCGACCGTAAGAATCTTTTTCAAAAACAATTTTCCAATTTCCGCTCCAACCTAAAGTACCATAATACACCTTTCCAATGTCCTCATCAGCTTGACAGTTATCTACAGCAAACCAAGGGTTAAACTGGTGACTCGTAATTCCTCGACGACTTTCCAATATCTTTTTGCCATAACCTAATTCAATCCTCAATAGCTTGGTTTCACTAGCCCAGCGACCATATAAATAACTTAGCCTATAATTTTGCATATCCGGCAGATGCCATTGAGCAGATAATATTTGTTTAATTTGAACTGATTGGCTACCTTTATTTTTTATATTGACCCAACGCTCGATTAAATCATATTCCTCGATTAACCGATAATTTAACTCAACTTCTAAATTATATGCTAAATCAAAAAGATAAATAATAAGTGTTTTACACTTAGCACTATCAATTAGCTTATAAATTTTATATTTTAAAATTAAGTCTCGCACTTGGTCTTCATAGGTAACTTTTAATCCGGGTTCTTTATAACGGATTCCACCCCAGGGAGAAAATTCTTCTTTGATTATCTGTTCAAAATTATCAAAAGGAAATTCTTGTTGTAGAAGTACTCCGGGATAATCACCGGTATATGGTAATTTTTCTCCCCAATAAAGATGTTGTATATTTTTATTTTCATCTACCCCTATTACATAAGCTGTATTTTTAGTTTCTAAAAACCATTTTTTTTCATCATCTGATATTTTAATAGCCAATTTCCTCACTCCATCTTTTATGCTATAGATTTTTTACAATTTCTTAACTGGCACAGTTTCTTCTTGCATAGCAATAATGTTAATTATAATCTCAGTAGGTGGTAATTCATTAACATAGGCCTTTAACCCTACTTTCCCGGGTTCACGACCTGCCTGAATAAACACCGCTCCCTTCCCGGCTTCCAGGCTAAAAGGATTTTCACCAATTAACTTACCGGGGCCTGCTATTTCAAAAAAAACAGGATGATGAGACAAATGTAATATTTGACTATTTTTATCTTGTAATTCAATTATAACTCTTACGCAATCTGCTCCATCAGCGATCAATTCTGCATAATCGGGTTTCAATACTAATTTATCAGGTCTGCCAAAGGGGAAAATTTCATGTTGAGCCACTTCTTTGCCATTTATTTTTCCTATTGCTTTAAGACTGGTAATATTACTTGCTCCCCATTCCCACCAACTACAATTTTTAAAAATAAAGGGAGGATGAGGTAAATTTGAATAATTAATCCGATCGGGTTTGGCAGAATTTATATATTTCTCCCCTACATATAAATCAATTTCATCACAATTACTAAAAACGATAACTTCATCTCCATAGTCTTCGTTAAAAGAAGGGATTAAATGCCTGGCAATAAATATAACTTTTTCTGTTTCTGGATCCATTTGACTCTTGTAAAAATAAGCTGCGAATTTGGGTAGACGGAAAATATCACATACACCGTGGTAACAGATTCTATCGCCGGAACCAAAATCAGCGTGAGTATTATAATCAAAAGCACACCAACCGGATGCACCTGCTAAATTATGCATCCCATACTGGCAATTTTGAATTTTTGCATGATATACTGCGTGTTTAATCATTCGTTCTACACTATCGTATGACTTGGTTGGATACATATGACCCATATATTCAGTAATCATATAAGGAATATTTTGTGGAAGTTCTAATTTCCCCTCTAAATTATGTTCAAAGTCATTGCAGATAAATACATCTTCAAGAAACTCACTTTCTTGAAAATTGCGAACACCGCAAGTTTGCCTGCTGCTATCCA
>JADHVM010000030.1 GCA_016783985.1 Actinomycetota bacterium | reverse complement strand
TATGAACAGTTTTTTAATTGCCGATAAGAAAGAAGCCTATGTATTAGAGACAGTGAAAACTTGGTGGGCCTGGAAGAAAATTACTGATATTTGGAGTATATCTAATATAATATCTTTACAAAAAGATTATGATTCTTGCTCTGAAGGATTAATAGAAAATGCAATTAAAAAGGGTTACTGTAAAAACGAAAAGGATTTTAATTTTCGAAAATGTTATTCTGCCAAATTTATGACCTGGGCGGCTAAGGGGATTGAACGGGAAAAACGTTCCCGAGCTTTGCTTTCACAAAGGAAGAAGAAATTGGCTACCAAAGATTTTATAAATATTTTACGAGATCATGGGGATAACTCCCAATGGACTCCTAATCGTGGTCCTGGAGCTACTTTATGCTTACACGCAGCAGACAAATTATTTCGCCGAACCCAAACAGTCTGTTCTCTGGTTGCAAAAACTAGTGAGAGCGGGCAGTTCTTTTATACTACCGGGGCTTCCAACCCTTGCTTAAGTCCCTTTTTCCCCGTTTTTTCTACCGATACCGATGTTCCTGGTGAGTATACCGAGGGGAGTGAAAGCTATAATTCAAAATCTTGTTGGTGGGAGAGTGAGCGTTTTCACCGAAAGGCTTTACTAAATTTTAATTCTGCAGAAGCTGAAATTCAACCTTTAATAATTAATTATGAGGAAGAAATAATTTCCTCTATTGAAAACAGTTTAGGCACATTAAATCAAAAACAGATTAATGAATATTTTATCCGAGCCCGAGCCATTGTTAAAAATTGGGGTTCTAAATTAGATCATCTTACTTCGGTAAATTTGGGATGGAGTTTCAGCCGTTATTGGAAAGGATATAATAAACGAAACGAAATCGTGTAAGATAAACAAAGATTTTTACGCTAAAAGAATATTTTACGGTAAAATAAAAAATTAAGGAGATTTTTAATGAAAATATTAGTAGTATTTTATTCGAGAAGCGGTAGAACTAAAAAAGTAGCCGAAGCTATTTCAGAAATCTTGAAGTGTGATAAGGAAGAGATTTTCGATATTAAAAGCAGGGAAGGGATTGTAGGATTCTTAAGTGCCGGGACTGATGCTAACTTGAGAAGATTAACCGTAATTAAAGAGATAAAGAATAATCCTTCTTTATATGACCTGGTTATTATCGGAACCCCTGTCTGGTCCTCTAACATTTCTACCCCTATCAGAACCTATCTTTCCTTGCATAAGGAAGGTTTTAAAAATATAGCTTTTTTCTGTACCCGATTAGGCTCAGATGCTGAGAAAGTATTTACTGATATGAAAAACCTTAGTCAAAAAACCCCACTTGCTTTACTTCAACTGACCTCACGAGAAGTGGCAAGAGACCAATATATGCAGAAAGTTAAAGAATTTATAAACAATTTAAAAGAAGAGATAATGAAATAAAATGAAAGTAACCGAAGAAGAATTTGAGGAATTAGTAACTGAAGCAATAAGCACCCTTCCCGAAAAATTTAGAGAAAAGATGGAAAATATTGTCGTAGTCATTGAAGATCTGCCTTCTCAAGAACTTCTTATGGAGATGAAGATAAAATCACCTTATGGGCTTCTGGGTCTTTATCGGGGAGTCCCTTATACCAGAAGAGGTATCTGGTATAGGAATGTTATGCCCGATAAGATTATTATCTTTAAAAAGCCTATAGAAGTACGCTGTAGAAATAAAGAAGAAATAAGAGAATCCGTTAGAAGAGTGGTTGTTCATGAGATTGGGCATTATTTTGGTTTAGGAGAAGCAGATTTGCGAAAGATTGAAAGGGAGAGGGATGGTGCCGAAGGGGGGATTTGAACCCCCACAGGCATACACCTACTACGCCCTGAACGTAGCGCGTCTACCGATTCCGCCACTTCGGCTTATTTTTTTATTAACAGGTAAGACAAGAATAAGTTATTTACTACCAAATAGCATAAAGAAAATCAGAGATATTGTCAAGCTTTGGTAGTAGCTAATAAATCAAAAGTTTATTGGATTTTTTTAAGAATTATTATTGACAAAAAATATAAGATAGTGTATTCTTTTTTTAAAGAGACTTAATAAAGTCATTGGAAAAAGAAAGTTTATGAATAAAGGACTAATTAAATGCAGAGAACCGGGGATTTGAAATTAATTCAAGAATTAAATAGATCTATAATACTTAGGACGATACGGCATCATGGTCCTATTTCCCGCAGTGAAATCGCTAAAAGAAATAAAATAAGTCCTACAACGGTGACTGCTGCAGTAAGAAAATTGCTTCAGCAGGAGTTGGTGTGTGAAGCGAGTGTAGGGGAGTCTAGTGGTGGCAGAAAACCCATTCTTATTCAATTTTCTCCAGAAAGTAGATTTATTATTGGAGTTGCTATTGCTAATTCATCCATTAAAATTGCTGAAATGAATTTGGAAGCAAAATCTCGCAAACAAAAAGTATTTCCTATCCATAATTTAACAGGTGAATTGTTGATTGATTATTTTTTAAAGTCAATTGGCCAGTTTTTAGAAGAGTATTCCGATTTAACCAAATGCATCGGGATTTCTATTATCTCTCCTGGAATTATTAATGTAGACAAAGGCATAATTTATGAAAATACAAAATTGAAATTAAAAAATATTCCTTTGAAAGAAATGGTGGAAAAACAATTCAAACTAAAAACTTGGTTAGAAAATGATGCCAATGCGATTGCGTTAGCTGAAAAACGATTTGGAGCATATAGAAAATTTAAAAATTTAATTTATATTACAATTGGTGATGGAGTTGGGGCTGGGATTATAGTAAATGGATCTATCTTTCGCGGCTGTAGGGGAGGAGCAGGAGAAGTCGGTCATACAAGTATAGATAGAAATGGTATTCCCTGTGATTGTGGGAATACAGGCTGTCTTGAAAATTATGTAAGCTGGCCTGCTATCTGCTCTAAAGTATTGTCTTCTGTAGCACAAGGAAAACCTACAATGATGTCGGAGTTAGTAAAAGGTGATATAAGTCGAATTACCCCCTCTATTTTTCGTGATGCATTGAAAAAAAATGATCAATTAGCAAAAGAAATTATGAAGGATACTGCGGCATATCTTGCAACCGGGATGGTTAATCTGGTTAATTTATTAAATCCAGATATAATCATTTTAGGAGGAAAGGTTGCTTATGATAATCATTTTCTGCTTTCCCAGGTAAAGAAATTAGTGTTTAAACAAGCTCTGACTATTTTAACTAATAAACTAGAAATTTGTTCGACTTCTTTGAGAGATGATTTTAGAATGATTGCCGCTGCAACTATTCCTTTACAGGAGATATTTCATTTCTCTATTTCTTCTTGATTTACGAAATTTTTATGGCTAGGATATATTATCTGTTAAAATATATGTTTTGTTTAATTAAAAAGACTATTGTTTAGGTTAAAGAAATAGAGATCTTCCTTTTATTTGGAGAAAGGGAGAAAAAAAGAGAAAGGAGGTTATTTTGAAATAAAATTAAATCCAATATTTTTTCCAATTTCTTTATGTAAATAAAAAATACGGGAGGATAAAAATGATGTTTAAAAAATTATTTTGTCTTGTTGTGGCTTTAGTATTTGTTTCGAGTATATCAGTTTGTGTTTTTAGTCAAGAAATTGCAGGAGGAAAACCTGTAAAACTTGTATTTGCTAGCTGGAGAACTGAGGATATCGATTTAATGAAGAAAATAAATTCTGCATTTACGGAAAAATATCCAAATGTAACTATTGATTTTCAGCCCGTAAAGAACACCGAGTATGATGCACAGCTATCTTTTTCTCTAGAGACTGGAGTAGGACCGGATGTAATGTATTTACGTTCTTTTGATAATGGAGAAGCTGTTTATAAGGACGGTTATCTGGCTGAACTAAATGATAAAGTACCAGCATTAGCAGACTTTCCTGCCGCAGCTATAAATGCCTGGGCTACAGATGATGGTGTTATATATGGGGTACCAATTGCCGGTGTAACTCATGGAATTTATTACAATAAGGCTATATTTGATCAATATGGTTTAACAGAGCCGGCAACATGGGCAGAACTTCTTGATATCTGTCAGACATTAAAAGATAAAGGAGAGATTGCAATTGCTCAGGGCACTAACGATAGATGGGACTTATATGAAGTTATGTATAGTGGATTAGGTGCCAATTTCTATGGTGGTGAAGCAAGCAGGCAGGCTCTTGTGGCTGGAGAAATGAAAATGACTGATGAGCCATTTGTAAAGGCATTTGAAGCTATGGATGAACTGCAGCCTTTCTTCCCCGATGGTTATGAATCTATTGATTATGTTGGTCAGCAGCAGTTATTTGGAACAGGACAAGCTGCTATGTATATAGGTGGATCATGGGAGATAGCCACGTTTGAGGGGCTTGGATTAACTGATATAGGTTGGTTCGCACCACCAGTTGAAAATGCAGGCGATACTGTATCCATTTGTTTCCACGTTGATTGTGGCTTAGGAGTAAATAAGGATTCAAAAAATCTTGAAGCAGCTTTGGCATATGCAAATTGGCTCGCTACTCCAGAATTTGCTGGGTTATTAATGGATGAATTACCAGGCTTCTTCTCATATGTGCCAGGAGATTATTCGCTAACAAATTCACTAGCCAAAGAAATGATTAATGCTACAAGTGGTGCAGATATAACTATTAGAACTACTTGGGAGAAGTTAGCATCTGGTGTACCTTCCGGATATGACTTGATGTGTGACACCATGGTTAATCTTTTAACTGATGTTTCTACTCCTAAAGAGGCAGCAGCTTATGTTGAAGATGGCCTAGAACAATGGTATAAACCTTTACAGCAGTAGTATAGGTATCTGATCTCTATTTATAGTAGAAATAAATTGTTCTGGTAGATTTAACCTACCAGGACAATTTATATAAATGCAATAGTAGGTATGTTATTTATTCTTGTTGATAGAAAGTATAGCTGGTTATAAGGAGAAATTTATGACAGAAGTTTTTAGGAAGAAAAAAAGATATTTTATTCTTCTTTTTCTAGCAGGGGGTTTTATTATATATACCGCTTTTTTAGTTGCCCCCATATTAAGTTCTATATTTTATAGTTTATATGGTGGTCCAGGTATAGTTCCAAAAGAATTTGTTGGATTTCAAAATTATATACAGCTTTTTACTCAAACCCCATACAATGAAAGATTTTTTGGTGCTTTTAGGAACACGGTAAAGTTTTTCTTAATAGTGACTTTTTTTCAAAATGTTATCGGGTTTTTTATAGCAGTATTGGTAACAAGAAGATTTGCTGGAAGTACATTTTTCCGACGAATAGGCTTCCTGCCAACTACATTATCAGTACTGGTAGCAGGGTTTCTATTTACTTTAATTCTAAATCCTATCTGGGGAATTTTTGATAAATTTCTTGAAGCAATAAGACTGGGATTTTTAGTAAGACCCTGGCTTGGTACCCCATCAATAGCATTGGTGGTAATAGCTATTGTTACAAGCTGGCAGTATTTGGGTACGTCAATCATATTTTATACCGCAGGTATCGATGCTATAGATAGTGAGATTTTAGAGGCTGCAAAAATAGATGGTGCCGGGCCTTTAGCTGAGATTAGACATATAATATTTCCTTCAATTCTACCTATTGTCGGAATAGTTACGATACTAATCTTTATTGGTGATTTTACACAATTTGATATTGTTTATGCTATGACTAGTCCTTATGCAAATCCACGGTATGGTACTGACTTATTTGGTTCATTATTTTATAGAGCAGCATTTTTCCCAATCGGAAGAGGTGGCTGGGGTATGGGCATGGGAGCTACTGTAGCCACTATAATATTTTTTATAGTAACCATAGGAGTTCTACTTTTATTGTTTGCATTCAGAATGAAGGGTATAGGGAGGAAAGGAGAAGGAATAGAGTAGTGATTAGTTATAACTATATTTTGGTATTAAATTAATAAGGAAAGGTATAGATGATTAAGTTTAAGAATGGAACAGTAAGAACACTTTTATATGTTATTTTAATAATATATTCTATGAGTATATTCTCTCCAATTTTTTTAATGATTATAACATCGTTAAAGGAAAATAGAGAAATATTTACAAGACCATATAGTTTACCTCAATCATTTAATCTGGATAGCTATATACATCTTTTTAAAATATCGAATTATTTAATTTATTTCAGAAATAGTATTATAGTTACGCTTACATCACTTTTAATAATTTTAGCTCTTTCATCTCTTATTTCATATGTATTAGCCAAGTATAGATTTATTGGAAGCAGATTTCTTTATTTTTATTTTATTGCCGGTTTAATAATTCCGATCAAGCTGGGGACTATTGGTATAATTAGAATTATGCTTGGTCTGCATATATTTGATACTCTAGCTGCATTAATAATAGTTTATGTAGCTATGGGCATACCATTTGGGGTGTTTATTCTTACTGATTTTATCAGGTTGATTCCCGAAGAGTTAAGCAATTCAGCCAGAATAGATGGCTGCAGCGAGCCTAAAATATTTCTTAGAATAATACTTCCTCTAATTCGGCCGGCTTTAGCTGCTGTAGCTATTATCAATTTCATACCAATTTGGAATGATTTCTGGTTCCCATTATTATTAGTTAGGACAGATAATGTGAAGACCATTCCTTTGGCAACTGCACTATTATATGGACAATATGAGACTAATTTTGGATTGATTTTTTCAGTCTTGACTGCTGCTTCACTACCTGTAATTATTTTTTATTTGATTATGTCTCGCCAGTTTATAAAGGGGTTGTCTTCGGGAGCACTAAAAGGATAATTTCTTCTGTTATCAACATTAGAAAACAATATAAATAATCTTTTAAATTTACAAGTAGTATTAATTATTAAAAAATGTTTTTAAAATTGAGAAACGGAAATAAAAATAAATTGGAAAATCTACTTTCTGCTATGACTCTTACAGAAAAAGAATGTAAAATTAAACAAGTTTTTAAAATAATTTTTTACGAAATTTTTATGGTTAAGATATATTATCTGTTAAAATATATGTTTTGTTTAATTAAAAAGACTATTGTTTAGGTTAAAGAAATAGAGATCTTCCTTTTATTTGGAGAAAGGGAGAAATAAAGAAAGGAGGCTATTTGAAATAAAATTAAATCCAATATTTTTTCCAATTTCTTTATGTAAATAAAAAATAGGGGAGGATAAAAATGATGTTTAAAAAATTATTTTGTCTTGTTGTGGCTTTAGTATTTGTTTCTAGTATATCAGTTTGTGTTTTTAGTCAAGAAAAAGAAGTGGAGTTAACGGTGCTTAATTATCTTGATATTACTTCTCCTGAAGCTAAGGCTTGGGATGCTACTGTGGAAGCATTTAATGCTAAATATCCTAACATCACATTGAAAATTGAAAATAGTTTTGGTGAGGCATACCATCAGAAACTTGCTGCACTGGCTGCTGCAAGAGATTTGCCTGATGTTATGTATCTGTGGCCAGGTGGACGAAGTGCTGAAATTTATAGAAATGAGCTTACTAAAGATCTGTATCCATTTCTAGGCCCAGATAAAGACAAATTTGTTCCTGCTGCTGTTGCTCCTCAATGGGATGGTAAACTTTATGAGCTACCTATTGGAATCACTGCAACCCATGTTATGTACGTTAATACTAAACTACTTAGTGATCTTGGACTTACCATTCCTAAGACCTACGATGAACTTGTTGCGATGGTGCCTAAAATAAAAGAAGCTGGCCTTTATCCTATCTTGATGCCTAATAAAGCTGCCTGGGTTATGCAGTCCTGTCTATTCAGTGCTTTGGTAGGAAGAATAGCTGGACAGGATTGGCTGGATGCATTAATTGCAGGAGAAGCTTCTTTTACCGATCAAGAGTTTGTTGATTCTCTTGCACTTGTAAAAGATATGTATGATACTGGTTTGCTTCCACCTCAAAGTATCCAGTTAGAGTATGGAGATGGTCCAAACTTATTTGCAACCGGCAGAAGTCCGTTTATGATTGATGGAGATTGGCGAGTAGGCGCCATAGCCCCTCTTTTAAGTGAAGAGGAACAAGAAAATTTTGAGCTTACTGTATTTCCTGATATCGCAGGACAAAAAGGTGAGTCCGGTTCCACCTCTACTGTAGCAGCAACTGGTTTTGGTATGAAAGCAGGTCTTACAGATGATAAAGCTGATGCTGCCTGGAAATGGATTTACTTCTTTGCAGGACCCCAAGCAGCAGAGATCAGATTAATTGAGCAAGGAATGATACCTACTTATATTATGGATCTCTCGGCTTATGATATATCGCCACTGGCAGTAAAAAGAGGAGCTTTCTATCCTGAACACAGTGGTACTTATGTACTTGATGATAAAATTACTGGTGAACCAATCAATATATTAAACATAGGTCTCCAGGAATTGGCATTAGGCAATACTGCACCTGAAAAACTAGCGGCAGATATAGAAGCTGCAATGAAATTAGTTCGATAAGGTAACCGATAATGGGCACCGTATACGCGGTGCCCATTAAATATATTATAGAAGGATAGAATATAAAAAATGGAAAAATTCAAAAGGGTATCAACATATATGATCTTTGTTTTGCCGGCTTTGGCTATTTATCTAGCAGTAATTGCATTTCCAATAATATCATCTGTGGGCTTGAGTTTTACAAATTATAATATTTATAAAAACCTGGCTATATGGACCGGGTTGGCAAATTATATAAAAATATTCAAAGACCCGGTTTTTTGGTTTTCAATGAGGAATAATT
>JADHVM010000029.1 GCA_016783985.1 Actinomycetota bacterium | reverse complement strand
CCTACTCAAGCAGAATGGGTTCTTTTCGGTCCGGGAGAAAATGCAGGAGCTATCGATATTGGAGAAGGCCTGGCAATGACAATGAAAATAGAAAGTCATAATCATCCTTCGGCAGTCGAGCCTTTTCACGGTGCTGCTACTGGTTCGGGGGGAGTGGTAAGAGACATCCTGGCAATGGGGGCTCGCCCCGTTGCCTTATTAGCTTCTCTGCGTTTCGGAAGTTTAGAGGATTCTCACGTAAAATATTTAGTTGAGGAAGCAGCAAAAGGTTTAGCTTTTTACGGAAACAACATTGAAGTTCCTACCATTGGTGGGGAAACATACTTTTTAGATAGTTATCAGGGTAATCCTTTAGTAAATGCCATGTGTGTTGGTTTGGTAAAAAAGGAAGATATTATAGTTGCTGTGGCCGAAGAAACAAACAGTATAGTAATTTTAGCAGGAGAGAAAACCGGTAAAGACGGGGTAGGCAGTGCAAGTTTTGCCTCACGGGAATTAGAAGGGGAAGAAAAAGAGATTGAGCATCCTCCTATTCCTCAGGGTAATCCCTTTTTAGAAAAAAAATTAATAGAAGCATGTTTGGAGATAGCAAAAAAGAGACTTGTTTTAGGGATGCAGGATTTAGGAGCAGCTGGATTAGTAAGTTCTACCTGTGAAATGGCCAGTAAGGGAAATCGTGGAATAGAATTAGATCTTTCCCTGGTTCCCAGAAAAGAAGAAGACATTACTCCAAGGGAGATTATGCTCTCTGAAACCCAGGAAAGGATGCTATTAATTGTTAAAAAAGATAACGAGGATGAAATAGGAAAGATATTTAATAAGTGGGGTATAGAATATACAGTAATAGGAAAAGTAACTTCTGATGGTATTTTACGCCTAAAAGAGGGAGAAAAAATAGTTGGAGAAGTACCAGCAAGATCCTTAGCTGAAGATGTTCCTATTCGTTATTATCAGGGTAAAATTCCTGCTAAACTCAAAGAGATACAAAAATTAAACTTAGAAGATATTTCCCAACCAGAAGATTATAATCAAGCATTATTAAAAATATTAGCATCTCCTAATATTTGCAGCAAAGAATGGATTTATAAAAACAATAAAAAGATAAGCGTTGAAGGCACTGAAGTTTTATTATTTCCGGGAGACGATGCCGGTGTATTAAAGATTAAAGGGAGTAAAAGAGGGATTGCTTTTACTACTGATGGCAACGGAAGATACTGTTATCTTGATCCTTTCACGGGAGGTCAAATTGCGGTTGCTGAAGCAGCGCGTAATCTTTCTTGCAAGGGAGCTCTGCCAATGGCGGTAACCGATAATCTTAATTTTGGAAATCCGGAAAAAGAAGAGATATTCTGGCAGCTGGAAGAATCGGTCAAAGGGATTAGCGAAGCTTGTGAGGCATTAGAAGTTCCGGTTATCAGCGGTAATGTTAGTTTAAATAATGAAAGCAATGGAGAAGCCATTTATCCCACGCCAATCATTGGTATGGCCGGAATTATTGAAGATTGTGATCAGCTTTGCACCATGTCATTTAAGAATGACGGTGATTTAATCGTTCTCATAGGAGAAAACAAAGAAGAGATAGGCGGAAGTGAGTATTTACAGGTTTTTCATAATATAGAAAAAGGATTGCCTCCTCAAATTGATTTAAGTGTAGAAAAATCAGTACAGGATGCCTGCAGGGAAAGTATTCAAGCCGGAATAATATCTTCTGCTCATGATTGTGCTGATGGAGGATTAGCTGTAACCTTAGCTGAATGTTGTATAAACGGAAAGAAGGGAGCAAAATTAGAAATTAATACCAGGATTCGAAATGATGCTCTGCTTTTTGGTGAGACCCAATCCCGAATTGTAGTTTCCCTTCCTGTAAAGGATTTAGATTCCTTAAAAGAAATTGCTAATAAATACGAAGCTCCAATTCAGATATTGGGGAAAGTTGAAGGAAATAGTTTAAAGATTGGTAATCTGATTGATATAGAAGTGAAGCAGCTTAAAAAAGCTTGGGAGAGGGATATAAATTAATGCATGAAGAGTGTGGTATTTTCGGAATCTTTACTAAAAAAAATAACTCTATAGACGTGGCTAAATTAACTTATTTTGGCCTTTATGCCCTTCAACATCGAGGACAGGAGAGCGCAGGTATTGCTGCATCTGATGGAGGGAAAATTTTAGTCTATAAAGATTTAGGTCTGGTTTCTGAGGTATTTGATGAAGAAAAATTGAGTATCTTGCAAGGTAATTGTGCTGTCGGGCATGTTCGTTATTCAGCTAAAGGTAAAGATCTCTGGAGAAGCAGCCAACCTTTAATAAATGAACATAGGGGAAAGACTTTTGTTTTAGCTCATAACGGTAGTTTAATGAATTCTGCTGAGCTGAAAGCCAAATTAACTCAAGAAACAAATTTATCTCGTTCTACTACCAATACCGAGATAATGGGTAGCTTGATTGCGGAAAGAAATGAAGAGAACATTGAAGATGCAATTAAATTAGCTGCAATGCAATTAAAAGGTGCTTTTTCCTTAATTATTATGACCAATGAAAAATTGATTGGTCTTCGTGATTGTTGTGGATTTCGCCCTCTTTCTTTAGGAAAATTAAAAGATTCTTATATTTTTGCCTCTGAAACCTCTGCTTTTAACCTTATCGGGGCAAAATTTATTCGAGAAGTAGAGGCGGGTGAAATGGTCGTAATTGACAAAAATGGCTTAAAATCTTCTCGAATATTGCCTGCTGGAAAGGCAGCATTTTGTGTTTTTGAATTTGTGTATCTTGCTCGCCCGGATAGTGACATTTATGATGAAAATGTTGCATTAAGCAGGCAAAAAATGGGAGGAAAGTTAGCTCAAGAACACCCCGTTGAAGCAGATCTGGTAATTCCAGTTCCTGATTCGGGAAGATATGCAGCCATAGGTTATTCTTATCAATCCGGGATTCCTTACGGAGAAGGATTATTAAGGAATCATTATATCGGGAGAACTTTCATTCAACCAATACAATCAATAAGAGAAGATTCAGTAAAAATAAAACTTTCCCCGATCAAGAAGGTTTTAGAGGGGAAAAGAGTAATATTAGTTGATGATTCGATAGTTCGCGGAACTACCAGTAAAAAACTTATTAAACTTATAAAAGAAGCGGGAGCCCGGGAAGTTCATTTACGAATAAGCTCGCCACCGGTTATGTGGCCCTGTTTTTATGGAATCGATACTCCCAGTAAAACAGATTTATGGGCAGCAAACCATAATTTAGAGGAAACCAGAGAATGGTTGGGAGCGAATAGTTTAGGATATATAAGTATAGAAGGGTTGTGCAGTATCTTTAATAAAATCCCTGCCGGTGATTTTTGTCTGGCTTGTTTTAATGGAAAATACCCAATATAGAAAATCAGTATATAGTATTTACCTATTAGCTCATATGCCCCCATTAGTATATAGTGAAAAGGAAAATAGCGGATAGCGTTTAGCGTAGAGCGTAGAGTGAAAAAGAGTTAATATATAATATTTAGGGGGACGATACATCGTGCCCAACGTAGGACAGGCGTCTCGCCTGTCTATCAATCTAAAAAAGAAAGTGAACTAATCAAATGACAAAATCTTATAAAGAAGCTGGCGTAGATATTAGCCTGGCCAATCAGATAGTTAAAAAAATAAAACCATTAATCGGCAAAACTTCTATTCCCGGAGTATTAGGCGGGATAGGAGGGTTTGGTGGATTATTTTCTTTGGCTGAGCAGAAGTATAAAGAACCGGTATTGGTTTCGGGAACTGACGGAGTAGGGACTAAATTAAAGGTCGCCTTTGCTCTAAATAAACATGATACCGTCGGAATAGATTTAGTGGCAATGTCGGTGAACGATATCATTACCTCCGGGGCAAAGCCTTTATTTTTTCTGGATTATATTTCCATTGGTAAACTATCAGAAAAAGTGGTTGTTGAGATTGTAAAAGGAGTTACCGAAGGTTGTAAAATGGCAGATTGTGCCTTATTGGGCGGAGAAACTGCAGAGATGCCCGGATTTTATGCTGAAGGCGAATATGATTTAGCCGGTTTTGCCGTAGGAATAGTAGAAAAAAGTAAAATAATAGATGGCAGAGAAATTGGAGATGGAGATGCGGTGATAGGCATTGCTTCTAATGGATTACACAGTAATGGTTTTTCCCTGGTGAGGAAGGTTTTATTTGAATCTAAAAAATATAAAATAAGCGATAAAATACCTTCTTTTGAGAAATCTTTGGGTGAAGAATTGCTTAAACCTACTCGAATTTACGTTTCCTCGATTTTACATTTGTTGGAAAAATATAAAATATTAGGAATAGCTCACATCACCGGAGGAGGAATAGTAGAAAATATTCCTCGCATTTTACCTGAAGGAGTTTCAGTTCGGATAGATCAAGAAAGCTGGCCTAAACCTTCTATTTTTACTTTGATTCAAAAAGAAGGAGAAATTTCTGATGAGGAGATGTATCGGACTTTTAATATGGGCATTGGGATGGTATTAATTGTTCCCCAAAATGACGCTTCAAAAGTGATTAACGAACTTAAAATGATAAGATATGATTCTTACATCATTGGCAAAGTTATAAAAGGGAATAAACAGATAATTATTGGATAATGACAAATCTGGTGCCAGGCACCAAACTTGTCATTGAGGAGAAAGTTATGATTAATATTGGGGTATTGGTCTCAGGCAGAGGGACAAATTTACAGGCCATAATCGAGGCTATCGAAGAAGGTAAAATTGAAGGGGAAATTAAAATTGTGATGAGTGATCATCCGAAAGCTTGTGCCCTTAAAAGAGCCCAACAATATCTTATCGATACCCGTTATATTGATTTTAAGGAATTTAAAAACAGGGAAGATTACGATAAAGAGATAATCAAATCCCTGAAAGAAAAAAAAATTGACCTGGTAGTTCTGGCCGGTTATATGAGGATTTTAAGTCCTTATTTTATAAGAACCTATAAAAATAAGATAATAAATATTCATCCTGCCTTACTCCCTTCTTTTTCTGGACTACATGCCCAAGGGCAAGCCGTAAAATACGGAGTAAAAGTTTCTGGTTGTACGGTCCACTTTGTTGACGAGGGGGTAGATTCAGGCCCCATTGTTTTGCAAAGGGCACTAGAAGTAAAAGATGATGATACCGAAGAATCTTTAGCAGAAAGAATTTTAAAAGAAGAACACCAAATTTATCCTCAGGCAATTCAATTATTTTCTCAAGGTAGATTGATGATTAAAGGGAGAAGAGTCTTTATTAAATAATCATTTATAAAAAAGAAAATAAGTAGGGGCTCGATTCATCGAGCCCGCAATCCCCGTAGGACAGGCGTCTCGCCTGTCTATGAAAATGTGGGTTTGATTCATTAAAGCTGTCTTTTCGGGGCGGATAAACCCACCCACTTGATTAGAATTTTTAGAAAAGAGGAAGACTTAAGAATGAAAGTATTGGTCATTGGCAGTGGAGGAAGAGAGCATGCTTTGGTGTGGAAAATTATGCAAAGCCCGAAAGTTTCTCAAATTTATTGCGCACCGGGCAATGCAGGGATTTCTAAGCTGGCCCAATGTATAAATATTGATGCAGACAGTATTGAAAAATTAGTTGATTTTGCCCAAGAAGAAAAAATTGATTTGACTGTAGTTGGACCAGAATTAGCTTTATCAAAAGGTATTGTAAATGAATTTAATAAACAAGGTTTACGGATATTTGGTCCTAGCCGTGAGGCTGCTGAGATTGAGTCAAGTAAAGTCTTTTCCAAGTATTTAATGAAAAAGTATAACATCCCTACAGCTAATTACGATGTCTTTCAAAATAGCGAAAAGGCACTCGATTATATAAAAAAACAAACTTTTCCTTTGGTCATAAAGGCAGATGGATTGGCTGCCGGCAAAGGAGTATTTATAGTAGAAAATTTAGTCCAAGCGAGAGATGCCTTGGATGCACTGATGGAGGAAAAACAATTCGGAGAAGCAGGCAGGCAGGTCATCATAGAGGAATTTTTAGAGGGAGAAGAGGTATCGATTTTAGCGTTTTGTGATGGGAAGACTGTGATACCAATGGTGCCCTCCCAGGACCACAAAAAGATATTTGATAATGACCAGGGGCCCAATACCGGGGGGATGGGGGCTTATTCCCCGGTTCCCTTTTATCCTGATGAGCTTGAAAAGAGAGTTTTGGAAGAGATTTTAAAACCTACCGTAAAGGGCTTGCAAAGAGAGGGGAAAGAGTATAAAGGAGTGCTTTATGCCGGGTTGATATTAACCAAAGAAGGTCCTAAAGTTTTAGAATTTAATGCCCGTTTTGGTGATCCGGAGACTCAAGTCATATTGCCCAGATTAAAAACAGATTTAATCGATATATTGAATGCTGTCATCGAGAATACGCTTCATCAAATCAATATCGAATGGGAAGATACTGCCGCCGTATGTGTGGTGGTGGCCTCCGGAGGATATCCGGGGAAATATCAGAAAGGAAAAGTGATTTGCGGTTTGGAAAGATTGGAAAAAATGAAAAATATAATAGCCTTTCATGCCGGCACCAAATTTCAAGATAATCAGGTGATTACTTCAGGAGGAAGAGTCCTGGGGATAACTTCCTGGGATAATACTATCTCTAAAGCTAAAGAGAAGGCTTATAAGGGTGTAGAAAAAATTTATTTTGAGGATATGTATTACCGAAAAGATATTGCCGCCAAAGCTATAAAGGAGAAAGATAAATGAACAAAATAAAACGAGCTTTAATCAGTGTATCTGACAAAGAAGGAATTGTTGATTTTGCTAAAGGTTTGGAAAAATTAGGAATCGAAATTATTTCTACCGGAGGAACAGCTCAGCTACTGAAAGATGCTCAAATCAAAGTAAAATTAATTTCCGAAGTAACCAATTTTCCGGAGATGTTAGATGGCAGAGTTAAGACTCTTCATCCTTTAATTTTTGGAGGGATATTAGCTAAAAGCGATAATCCTATTCATCAAAAACAATTGGCAGCTCAACGGATAGAATCAATAGGGCTGGTAGTGGTAAATTTATATCCTTTCCAAAAGACTATTTCTAAAAAAGAGGTTAGCTTAGAAGAGGCTATAGAAAATATTGATATTGGAGGACCTTCTCTTTTACGCGCAGCAGCCAAGAACTATCAAGATGTGGCTGTAGTAATAAATCCCCAGGATTACCCGGTAATTTTAGAAGAATTAAAGAAAAATCAGGGAGAAATATCTTTAGAAACTAAAAAAAGATTAGCGGCCGAAGTATTTGAACATACTTCATTTTATGATGGCCTTATTTCCCAATATTTAAGAAAAAATTTGCTCAAAGAATCAACTTCTTTCCCCCAGACTCTAAATTTACTGGGCGAAAAAGTTTTAGACCTGCGTTATGGAGAAAACCCTCATCAATCTGCTTCTTTCTACAAAGAAGAATTAGTAAAAGAGGCTAATCTGGGAGATGCGGTACAATTAGGCGGCAAAGAATTATCTTTTAATAATTTAGTAGATTTAGGGGCAGTTTTAGAAATAGTTAAGGATTTTCAGGAACCTACTGTTGTCTTTGTAAAACACACCAATCCTTGTGGTTTAGCTTCCGCCCTAACTATTGAAGAAGCTTACCAAAAAGCTTACCAGGGGGACCCTCTTTCTGCCTACGGCAGTATTATCGGTATAAATAGGGTAGTAGATTCAAAATTGGCTGATTTAATTAATGAAACTCCTTTTGTGGAGGCAGTACTGGCTCCCGATTTTGAAGAAGAGGCTCTAACTATTTTAAGACGAAAACAGAATCGCCGCTTAATAAAAGTGGGAGATTTAAAAAATAGAGATATTCAGATAAAAGATATTAAAAAAATAACTGGTGGTTTTCTGGTTCAAGATAGAAACATAAAGGAAATTACTATAAAAGACTTGAAAATTGTAACTAAAAGAAAGCCGAATAAAGAAGAATTAGAAGAGCTCTTATTTACCTGGAAGGCAGCCAAACAGGTAAAATCGAATGCCATCGTTTTAACCAAAAATAAGCAGACGGTAGGCATTGGTGCCGGGCAGATGAGTCGTGTGGATTCGGTTCTCATAGCCATCAGAAAATCAGAAGGTCGCTCCAAGGGTTCATATCTGGCTTCCGATGCCTTTTTTCCCTTTAGAGACGGGATAGATGAGGCGGCCAAAGCGGGGGTAACCGCTATTATTCAACCCGGTGGGTCGAAGCGAGATGAGGAAGCAATCGTTGCTGCCAACGAACATAACCTGACTATGGTCTTTACCGGTACAAGATGTTTTAAGCATTAATTCTATATTCTCCTCCTCCTGTCATTGCGAGCCCTGATTTATCAGGGCGTGGCAATCCCCCTTTCCTTAACCAAAAACCAAAAACTTTTTCTTCCAAAAAAGAAGGACTTTTAACAAGTAGTACAGTATGTAGATATATACTAACCTACAAATGCAAAATAATTATGAATAGTATCGATAATTAAAAAAGGAAAATATTAATGCCAGAGAATAACGAAATAGTCATCTACACCACGCCGGATGGAAAAGAAACATTTGAAGTCAATTTAAAAAAAGATACCGTTTGGCTTTCTCAAAAGCAGATGGCAGAATTATTTGAAAAAAACACTGATACTATTGGATTACATATAAAAAATATTTTTTCTACTAAAGAATTAGATAGAAAATCAACTACCGAGGATTACTCGGTAGTTCAAATGGAAGGGAATAGGAAAGTTATCCGTAAAATAAAATTTTATAATCTTGACCTGATTATCTCCGTTGGTTACCGGGTAAATTCCAAACGTGGCACCCAATTCCGCATCTGGGCAACCCATGTCTTAAAAGAACACTTAATCAAAGGTTATACTATCAATGAAAAAAGAATGCGCGAAGATCGGGCTAAGTTAGCAGAATTTCAAAAAACCTCAAGAATTATGGAAAGACTCCTGCAGAATAAAGCCTTAGATTCAACCGAAGCTACCGGATTGTTAAAAGTGATCCTTGATTACCAAAAAGCCCTGCATTTACTGGATGAATATGATTTGCAAAAATTAGAGATAAAAAAAGTTACTACTCAGGAGATATTCAGAATTAGCTACCAAAAAGCCCGCCAGGAATTAAACCAACTGAAAAGTCATTACCCTTCCGAATTATTTGGCT
>JADHVM010000028.1 GCA_016783985.1 Actinomycetota bacterium | reverse complement strand
TATGTAGGAGATGTTGTGGAAGCAAATGTAGCAGCAGCAGGGAGCGATTTTATTGGAGAGATCAATATAGGGACAGAAAAGGAAACTGATGTTGTCAAGCTTTTTAATGTTGTCAAGGATACATCAGGAAATGATAGCATTAAAGAAATTCATGGTTCGCCTAAAGAAGGAGAGCAGAGAAGAAGCTCTCTATCATATAAAAAGGCAAAAGATATAATAGGCTGGCAGCCAAAAGTTAAAATAGAAGAAGGCTTAAAGCTCACTTATAACTGGTTTAAAAGTAAATAGGGTTGATGCTTCTTATCCCTGAATGGGCTATAGGGTAAAAAATACTGGAGTTTTAAAAGATAATCAGAAAATATTTGCAATGAATTAATTATAACCGTATTATTTATAACAATAGCCCAGCAATACATGTATTATTAAAATATCACTTTTTTCTGGTATTAGTTGCCAGTAAAAGTTTATAATTACAACTAATTTTAAATAGCAATAGGAGGCAATAGTTGATAGAAGGAGTAAAAATAAAAAAATTAAAAGTGATTCCAGATGAACGCGGAAGGCTTATGGAAATGTTCCGCTCTGATGATGAGCTGTTTAATAAATTTGGGCAGGTTTATATGACCACTGCTTATCCTGGCGTAGTAAAAGGATGGCACTATCATAAAAAGCAAACTGATAATATGGTAGTTGTAAAAGGAATGATGAAAATTGTGCTATATGATTCAAGGGAAGACTCTTCAACTTATAAGGAAGTAAATGAATTTTTCATGGGTGAGCATAATCCTGCACTGCTACAGATACCAATTTATGTATATCATGGATTTAAATGCATAAGTGATACTGAAGCTATGTGTATAAATATACCTACTGAAGTATATAATTACAATCAGCCTGATGAATACAGGGTCGATCCAGACAGCGGGGAAATACCATATAACTGGGAGAGAAAAAACAGATAAATATGAACCATAATTGATATTTAAAATTAGTAATATTTTTACTAAAAGAGAACCTCTTATAAGTAGGCAGAGATTGATGATTTTTATTTTTGTTATAACAGGCTTAGAATTATTAAATAGTAGTTTAAGCATTGGATAAAATAAGTAATTATAAATATATTTTTGTTTTTCTTATCTTTTTAGTGTTTTGGTCATTACTGCTTTCAATAAGTGGTGCTTTGTTTACAGGTTATCAGCTTATAGATACTGTAGGTTTATTTGATATTAATAATCAGCTTAAAAGTGGTAGTGTTAGTTTTTTTAAGGTAACGAAAGATTGTGTAATATCTGATTCTTCTGTAAGGCTTAGACCTTTTTATATTTTTTATCATGTCCTTCAAATAAAAATTTTTGGTACAAACTTTCTGTATAGAAATATATTACGATTATTTTTAGCAGTCCTAACTTCATTTTTTCTTTTTTTATCTATCAAGCGGATGAGTTTTTCTTTTTTAGAATCAATGTTGTTTGTATTATTATCTTTAATAGGAGCTCAATCTGCAATATGGTGGAGAATAGGTCCTCCTGAAACACTTGCTGTGTTTTTATTTTCGATATCTTTATATTTTACTGTATTAAGCATTTATTTAAATAAATTAAAAAAGCTTTGTACAGTTTTTTCGATTTTATTTATGATATTGAGCTTTTTATCCAAAGAATCATTTATATTAATTATTCCTGCTCTGGTGTTCTTAAAGATTTGGTTATACAAGGAGAAAAGTAATTCATGGTTTTCATCTATAAAAAGAAATATAGGGTCAGTTATTATATTATTGTTCTTATTTATTATTACTCTTACTTTTATAAAATTTTTTATTGGAACTGCTGGAATTGAATACGCAGGAATTGAAGCTGTAAATATTACTGGTTACATACAAACATTTATTGTTTTATCCCATCATAGTAATTATATAGTAGTAATTATAGCAGTGTTAATTAGTGTATTTTTATTTATTTTAAATAATAAGGACAATTCTTTTTTAAAAGTTAGGGATATAATAAAGAAATTTTGGCCTCCTGCTGCATTGTTTTCATTAATTGTTATTCCACAAATAATTTTGTATACAAAATCTGGGATATTTGAACGTTATTTAATTCCTGGTATTTTTGGTTATAGCTTCGTATTAATATACTCGTTAAATTATATAAATAAAGGAATATTATTAGAAAATAATATTAAGATAAATCATAAATTATATAATAATATTAGGATAAATATATTTATATCTTCGGCTATATTAGTAGGGATTTATATATCTCTTATAGATTGGATTAGATCAAATATTTATCATCTTAACTATTTAATAGGTAGTAGATATTTTTTAAAAGTCTTATCTGAGAAATCAAATTATATATATAGAGTACTATTTTTATTGATGTTACTAATTTTAATATTGTCAATTATTTATTTATTAGCTTACTGTATAAAAAAAAGATTTAGGATATTAAGCCGATTAAATATAACAAAATCGGCTATTTTATCATTTAAGAAAAATTCTAGGAGAACTGTACTTGCAATTGTAGTATTTGTAATATTATTGAATCTATCGATAGCTTATTTAAGCGCTTATAAATTTAACCTTGATGGAAGTAACTTATTAGAGCTAAAAAAAACTGTTGAAAAGGAGAAGGGTCCTGATGAATCTTTATTAATTGTTGGAGATATTGGAAACAAGGTTTATGGTGAGCTTACTAATGCAATGGGAGAATACTTTAAATTAGGTTCTAACTTAAATAATATATATTATTATCACACGCCTGAAGGCAAATTTAGTAAAGATAAAATGATATTTTTTGATATATTTGATAACATAGCTGAAGATTTGAAAAAAGGAAATAATATTAGTAATGTAATTATATTTGATTATTTTGAAACAGATTTCTTATCGAAGTCTGAAGGTTGGTTTAATCCAGATTTGTATACTAAAAAAATATTTGATTACATTATATTTTATTATAAGTGATTATAGTTTAAAATATTTTAAGGTTATTTTACAATGTAATTAGATAATTATAAGGAGAATTGATTGGAAGAACGTATTTTTAGAACTTTATTAATTACGGGCGGTGCAGGATTTATAGGCAGCAATTTTATTCACTATATTATAAAGAAATATCCAGAGTATAAAATAATTAATTTAGATAAATTAACTTATGCAGGAAATCTTGAAAACCTAAAAGATATCGAAAACAAAAAGAATTATAAATTTATAAGGGGAGACATCTGCGATAGAAAAGTCGTTGATAATATATTTAAATACAATAAGATAGATGCAGTAGTTAATTTTGCAGCAGAATCTCATGTTGATAGATCTATACAGGATCCTGGAGTATTTATACAAACGGATGTCTACGGTACATATATTCTTCTTGAGGCTGTAAGAAAATACAGCACCCCTCTTTTTTTACAGATAAGCACTGATGAAGTATATGGATCAATTAAAAATGGCTCTTTTAAGGAAAGTGATCCACTAAAGCCAAATAGCCCGTATTCTGCTTCTAAAACAGGTGCAGAGATGATTGTTCGCTCCTTCTATAAGACTTACGGCACTCCAATCTTAATTACAAGAACTTCCAATAATTTTGGACCATACCAGTATCCTGAAAAAATAATTCCTCTCTTTGTAACAAATTTAATAAATGGGATAAAAGTTCCTCTTTACGGAGATGGCATGAATATTCGTGATTGGATCTATGTTGAGGATAATTGTATAGCGCTAGATATAGTCATGCATAAGGGAAAAATTGGAGAAATATATAATATTGGTGGCGGTAATGAAAAGCCAAATATCTGGATTACAAAGAAACTGTTGAAACTGCTTGATAAGCCTAATTCTATGATAAAGCCAGTTAAGGATAGATTGGGTCACGATAGAAGGTACTCTATTGACTGCAGCAAAATAGAAAAGGAGTTAGGCTGGAAAGAAAAAAATAATTTTGATAAGGCTCTAAAAAAGACAGTGAACTGGTATATAAATAATGAGGAATGGTGGCGTCCTCTTAAAAAGAAATAGGAATATCATTTTGGTTATATTCTTATTATTTAGTATACTGGAGCTGATTCCTCTAAGAATGCTGAAAGATTTTATAAATAAAATTATATAATTATTGTAGATTTTAATTATAATATGTATAAAAATAAGTATTATTAAGAAATTAAGGGACCTAAGTATAAAACTGATTCTTTAGCAATACTTATTTAATAAAAAATATCGAAGGATATAGAAAAGTGATTGATTTTAAAGAAAAAAGAGTGGTAATAACTGGTGGAGCAGGGTTTTTAGGTAATTTTGTAATTAAGAAATTAAAAGAAAGGAAATGCAAGGGGATATTTATTCCCAAGATTGAAGATTATGACTTAAGAGATTTAGAAAATATAAAGAGAATGTATGAGGATGCTGAAGGTGATATTGTAATTCATCTTGCAGCAGTAGTTGGCGGCATAGGAGCTAATAGAGAAAATCCAGGCAGCTTTTTTTATGACAACCTTATAATGGGTATTCAACTAATAGAACAGGCAAGATTGGCTGGAATTGAGAAATTTTTAGCATTAGGAACTATTTGTGCTTATCCAAAATTTACCGAGGTTCCTTTCAGGGAAGAAAATCTTTGGAATGGCTATCCAGAGGAAACAAATGCTCCTTATGGTCTGGCAAAAAAGATGCTGCTAGTTCAATCACAGGCATACAGGCAGCAGTATAATTTTAATTCAGTTTATTTACTTCCTGTAAATCTATATGGCCCTGGAGATAATTTTAATCCAAAATCATCTCATGTAATCCCCGCACTTATAAAGAAATTTTATGATGCTAAAATTGAAAGAAAGAGTGGTGTAACTGTTTGGGGAACAGGCAGGGCAACAAGAGAATTTTTATATGTCAAAGATTGTGCTGAGGCAGTAGTATTGGCATTAGAAAAATATGACAAACCAGATCCAGTTAATATTGGAGCAGGCTTTGAAATATCTATTAAAGAATTGGCAGAAAAAATAAAAGACATTGTAGGATTTAAAGGTAAGATTGTGTGGGACAGAACAAAACCTGATGGCCAACCAAGAAGATGCCTTGACACATCAAGGGCTTTAAAAGAATTTTCTTTTAAAGCAAAAGTTGACTTTGATGAAGGGCTTAGAGAGGCAATTGATTGGTACACAGAAAATAAAGATTTACTAAAAATATAAATTTTTGAAGCAATAATTTAAAAGTAATGTGTTAACAAAATATTAACAGGAAATAAATATAAATGAATGTTTGTATAATAGGAACAGGATATGTTGGACTTGTAACAGGTGTCTGCCTTGCTAAGATTGGCAACAATGTAATTTGTGTAGATAAGATAAAAGAAAAAGTTGATATTTTAAATAGTGGAAAGCCTACTATTTATGAACCTAATCTTGAGAAATTCTTAAAAGATAACATCCAAAATAATAGATTGCAATTTACTACAGATATCTCTAATGCAGTAACAAAATCTGAGATAATTTATATATGTGTTGGCACTCCTTCACTTTCAAATGGCCAGGCTGACCTTAAGTTTGTTGAAGAAGCTGCAAATGAAATAGGCAAATATATAAATGGGGGAAAGGTTATTGTAAATAAAAGTACTGTACCTATTGGTTCAGGGGACTGGGTTTCCATGGTTGTCTCTGACAGTTTAAAGGGTAATAACAGCAGCAACGAAAAGATTGCTTTTAGTGTTGTATCAAACCCTGAATTTTTAAGGGAAGGCAGTGCAATTAGTGATACATTCTTTCCAGACAGGATAGTTATTGGTTCATCATCAAAAAAGGCAATTGATAAGATGATTAAATTATATGAACCGATAATTAATCAAACCTTTAATTGGCAGGACAGTGAAAGGTTAATTCCAAAAAATACAAAAATACCTGTAGTTATTTCTGACCTTACCAGTGCAGAGATGATAAAATATGCTGCAAACTCATTTCTGGCAACAAAGATTTCATTTGTTAATGAAATAGCGAATATCTGTGAAAAAGTTGGAGCAGATATTGTAAAAGTATCAGAAGGTATGGGTCTTGACAAGAGAATAAGCCCAATGTTTTTAAATGCAGGTATTGGCTGGGGCGGTTCCTGTTTTCCAAAAGATGTTTTGGCCTTAAGCAATATTGCCGGAGAGTATGGGCTATCTACCCAGATTCTTAATGCAGTTATTAATGTAAACAGAGAGCAGAGACTTAAAATAAAGCAGAAAATACAGGATGAATTAAAGATAATAAAAGGCAGAACTATTGGAGTGCTTGGTATATCTTTTAAGCCAAATACTGATGATACAAGAGAAGCACCATCTATAAAGATAATGAATGATCTGGTAAATCTAGGAGCAAGAGTAAAAGCTTATGACCCTATTGTAAATAAAACTCCGCAGTCGCTTAGCAGGAAGGTAGAAATATGCAGTAATGCTTATGATGTAGTAAAAGATGCAGATATGTTTATACTTGCAACTGAGTGGGAAGATTTTTTAAAACTGGATTATACTAAAGTTAAGAATATGATGCGAAGTCCTGTTATAATAGATGGCAGAAATTATTTAGATAAAAGTAGTTTAGAAAAACAAGGCTTTAAATATATAGGAATAGGGAGATAGTAAAGGAGGCGTACTATTACAAAATCAAATAATAAAAAAACAGCAGTTGTAACTGGCGGAGCTGGTTTTATAGGCAGTCACCTTTGTGGTTATCTCTTAGAAGAAAACCTTAAAGTTGTATGCATTGATGATTTAATTACTGGTTCACTTGAAAATATTGAACATATAACCACTAAAGATTTTGTATTTGTAAATCATGATATAACTGAGTTTATAAAAATAGACGGGGATGTTGACTATATATTTCATTTTGCATCACCTGCAAGTCCTATTGATTATCTTCAGCTTCCCATTCAGACATTAAAGGTAGGTGCACTGGGAACACACAATGTATTAGGTCTTGCCAAGGCAAAAAGGGCAAAGATGATTCTAGCGTCTACATCAGAAGTGTATGGAGATCCAAAAGTACACCCACAGCCGGAAGAATACTGGGGTAATGTAAACCCAGTAGGGCCCAGGGGTGTATATGATGAAGCTAAAAGGTATGCTGAAGCAATAACTATGGCATATCACAGACAGCAGGGAGTTAATACGGCAATTGCAAGGATTTTTAATACTTATGGACCAAGGATGAGAAAGGATGATGGTAGAGCAATTCCAACTTTTATAAATCAAGGCTTAAAAGGAAAGGAAATAACTGTATTTGGGGATGGAAGTCAGACAAGAAGCTTTTGCTATATTTCTGACATGGTTAAGGGTATTTACAGCCTGGCAGAATCAGATTATCATTTTCCATTAAATATTGGTAATACTTCAGAAATTTCAATACTAGAATTAGCTGAAAACATAAAGAAGCTAATCAAGAGTGAAAGTAAAATAGTTTTTCATAATTTACCAGTTGATGACCCAATAGTAAGAAGGCCAGATATAACAAAGGCTAAAGAAATATTAGATTGGGGACCAGAAGTTGTTTTTGAAGATGGGATAGTCAAAACTATTAAGTGGTTTAAAAAGAAATATAAATAATCATAGTTTTTGATAAAGTCAATTAAAAAGGTTATATGATTTTTCGTATCAGCAAACCTAAAATTAGAAATTATATCTCTAAGAATCTAAATCTCACTGCTAAAAACATTGGCATTATGTTTATCGCTACTTCCGTAGTTAATTTAATAAACTTTTTGTACAATATTGTTATGGGTAGGATGCTGGGTCCTTCAGAATATGGAGTTTTAGTCTCAATTACCTCATTACTGTATATATCAGGTACAATTGGAGCTACTGTACAAACCACATTAGCTAAAAATTCATCAAGTTATTTAGCTAATGATGATTTAAATAAGGTTAGGATTCTATTTTATTTAATAACTAAGAGACTTTTTATAATAACAGTTATTATTTTTATAATCATATTAATTTTTATAAATCAAATTACAGCATTCCTAAAACTGAATTCTATTTATCCTCTAATTTTTCTTGGAATTATGATAGTTGTAAGCTCTCTTGTAGCTATAGGAGGAGGTGTTCTGCAGGGTATACAAAATTTTAAGAGTTTGGGCATTATTTCAATACTAGTAGTGTTATTAAAGCTAGGGTTAGGAGTAATTTTAGTATATGTTGGGTTTAAATCAGGTGGTGCAATATTTGGATTAATGTTAGCTACGCTATTTTCATATTTCTTTATTTTAATACCTCTGAGGAAAATATTATGGAAAAAAGATAATAAGGCTATTGATGATAAAATTAATTTAAAAAAATTCTATAAAAATATTTCTTTAATATTAATTTCAACAATACTTATTTCAATATTAGCTTATATGGATATTGTTTTAGTTAAACATTTTTTTACTTCATATGAAACTGGGCAATATTCAGCTGCTGCCCAAATAGGTAGAATTATTTTATTTTTCCCAGGAGCAATAAGTATAGTTATATTTCCGAGGCTTTCTGAGAAATTTACTAAAAAAGAAAGCGTAAGAAATACTGTTATAAAAAGTCTTGCTATTATATTAGCAGTATCTGTTGTATTTCTTATATTTTACTATTTCTTTCCTAAATTAGTTATAGGAATAATTTATGGAAAACAATATTTACTCGCATCAACTTTAGTTTTTAAATATGGTATATTTATGACTTTAATCTCAATGATTAATCTACAGATTTTTTATTTTATTGCAATTGATAAATTCTGGTATTTAATATCATTGTTAATTATAGTAATATTACAAATATCTTTAATATGGATATATCATATGAACTTAGATATTGTCATATGGATTTTAGTGTTTGTTTCATTTATATTCTTTTTAGTAAATAGTATATTAATGTTTTTAAATATCAAAAAAGCAGATTAGTATATGAGAAAAGAAAAGATTTCAATTTTGATACCAGCTTATAATGAAGAAGAAGTTATAGTTTCTACAATTGGTGAAACGGTTAAGGTATTAGAAGAGTTAAATTTTGATTTTGAAGTAATTGTTATTGATGATGGTAGTAATGATAATACTTATATTTATGTTCAAGAAAATTTAAAGTATTTTAATAATAAAGTAACTATTAAAAAGTATTGCTCCAATAAAGGGAAAGGATTTGCAATAAAACATGGGTGCAATTATATTACAGGGGATTATGTATTGTTTTTAGATGCTGATATGGATTTACATCCATCTCAGATAAATAGTTTTTTAAGTATAATTAAGAAGGAGGAAACTGATTTGGTACTTGGTTC
>JADHVM010000027.1 GCA_016783985.1 Actinomycetota bacterium | reverse complement strand
GCAGCTGCAACGGCAAATCTCCCTACCCAGCTTACTTTAGGTTCATAGGAATACTGCCTCTCAATTACAATCTCGTCTCCTATCTCAAGCCTCCCGACCGGAATCTTATGTCTTAGGAACTGCCCATCTTCAGTCATTACAATGCAGTAGTCCTTATATATTTCCATTACCACAGCTTTCATACTATTCACCACCCCCGCAAACATCCAGATAGCTAAAGTTACTGATCAGAGCCAGAACCATAGCTATTATATATATTCGACCCCGCTCCAGCTTTTTCCGATGTACCGGTATAATTTCTTCAATTTCCTTTATGGGAAGCCTTTTTGTTTGAAGCAGGATATTTAAAATATCACTGTTTTTAACAATCACCCTGGCTGCCTTCTTATAGTGTTCTCTCAAACTCTCTTTTCTGGGAGATACCTTTGCCAGATCTTCAAGGCTTATTCCCCACTTTTCAAGCTCTGCCCTGTATTCTATTATCTCCAGTACCCTTTTTTCATTTTCCTCATCAATCCTATAGCTATCCATAGATTTCACGTCCATAACATCGGTAGTGGACTGCTCATCATCCAGACTTAGAGTAGTCATAGTCTCTCTTTTCTGTTTCCTGTAATAATCAATAAGGCGCATGCTTATTACAAGTTTTGCAAAACTTAAAAATTTTCCCTTATTTTTATCATAGGAATCCATTGCTTCCTTAAAAGCAATAAGGCCCACGGATAACTCATCATCCACACCATACTCCAGAAATCTTCCTACCCTCTTCTGTGCTACACTGGCAATAAAGGGTTTAAATTCAGAGATGAGCCTACCTGTCTTATCGTTATCATTTCTGACATTAATTACCCTATCTTCAAGTGACTTTCTATTAGATACCAAATCTTTCTCTCCTGTAAACTTGCCGTATATTTAAACTTAAGTTTGATGATATTATAAAACAACTTTTCATCTACTTACAAATCAAATAACTTCTACTTTTTATAAATCCTCTCAATTGATATAATTGAATTATTATTTTTTAAAAAGGAGAGTCCGCTATGAATGTTAAACTTCTGGTAACATACGATCCAGCTCATATTGAAAGCAGCAGAGAAAAAGTTAAACATCTTATGAAAGAGATAAAGGCTAAACCGGAGTTCTTAAAATCAAAGTATAACGGTATCTTTCTGGTTGATGTTGCAAAACCCAGAGAAGTGGTAAAAAATCTAAAAGAAATATCTGCAAAAAACAGGGAACTGTTCGGCAAAACTTACCGCTACATTCCTATAGATAAATGGGTTAAATCAGAGATATCTGATATGCAGAAAGCAATAAAGTCCCTTGTGCCCAAGATCAAGGAAAATGAAAAGTGGATGATGGATATAGAGAAGAGATACTATGATAAGCATGACTACAAAGAGCTTATAATAAAGCTTACCGATGTGGTTGACCGTAAAGAAATTGACTTAAAAAAACCAGAAAAGATAATAAAGGTTGAAATTGTGGGAAAGGACGCAGGAATTTCACTGCTGGAACCGGATGAATTTCTAATAGTATCCTGATTATATGCTTCTGGTTCCTTTTTTAAAATATTTAAGAAATCTATCCTGGTACTGTTCAAACATTTCCCATCTATCAAGCTCCTGTTTCAAATCTGATGGTTCGATCTCTCCATTTTCAAATAGCTTGAAGAGAATTTCTATTTCATCTCTGGCTACGATAGGAAATCCCAGTCTATCCCTGGTAACTACCGGAAACCCCTCACTACCTACTTTAACAGTGCTATTCCTTAATAAATCCGGCATCTGTGAAAAGTAGGCACTTTCCGATATTATTTCCTGAATAAACTTAGAAAGTGAAACATCCCAGAATTCATCCACTCCCTTAATAACTGCGCTATAGGGATCTTTTCTCTTCTCAATATCACTGGATATATTTCTGGCAACCGAGTCCAGTGAATCAGATACTATATCCATTTTTTCAAAATCCTTGCTGAGCTTTAAGCCATAAAGAATCATGGCTAAATCACTATCATCAGCAGCCAGCATCTCAAAAGCCTTCCTGGCTTCGCCACTGAATCCCTCTACCTTTAGCATATAAGAAGGGGTAATTAGCTTTGGCCTCTGCCAGGTAATCCTGCCCTCCCTTATTACCGTCTCGGACTCACTACTTCTTCCCTCAAAATCCAGATATAAGGGTATAGTCAGCATATAATAATGAATAGTAGTAGAATCATACGAAGCCAGCAGTTTCCGGGGTGGCTTTATAATCTCAGTATTCTCTATTACATATTTGATTTTCTCTTCTATGTTCATAATATATCAATCACCATTGTAACAGGATACAATACATTTTAATGCCAAATATATCAAATAGCAAACCGACATCTGAATATCACTTAAATTCTAGTTAAAATTTTTAGGATTTATACTATAGGGAAAGTTAAAGGCTTAATATTTGATTAAATTAACTAAATTTGTTTTTAAAAAATAGAACTGATTGTTTGTAGTTTTTAACTTCAATACCAATAACTTTATTGAATTTAGTGTCTTTTAAGTATGGATTTTCCTTAATCATATTATCTACTGCATTATCTACAGTATCACCTTCGCCAAATCCAATTACCTGCATATTTTCAATATCCGGTTCATAATCTTCACTACCCGGTTGAAATGTAAATCCTTCACTTGTAATAAAAATAAATTTTTTCATAATTAATTTATTAAATTTCTTATTAAAAAATAATTACTATCTTTTAAATTTCTTTTTTTATATAATTTTCTAAAAAAATGTACTGAATTCTATTCTATTTTCGTAACAAGAGTTTCTCAGATTCATCAGGTATCCAGTAATCTATATTATATTCATTGAGTAATTCTATTTTCTCATTAAAATTTGAAAGGTTCTTTACTCTTTTTAAAAGCTCACTATTGTATTTCTTATGCTCAAAATCTTTAGAATAAAATGGAAAACCATGTCTTATACATATATTTTGCCTTCTTATATTTTTTCTGAATTCTTTAACTTCTCTATCAGACCAATTAGGGTGTATATAATAATCTTCATCAGTTTGATTATCTTTATGAGAATTGTAGTTATCTAAGGTTTGATTTAAAGGCCTAAACCTACAATCAGCAATTTGCACTCCCCATTCATAGCATTTTTTTCTTTTTTCTTCCATCATTTCAAAAGGTAATTGGTAATTATAAACCATAAAAACATATATATCTTTTGGATTAAAACCACTATCGACTAGATAACTTATTTGTCTTTCAATATCTTTGTAATCATCGTATGAATTATCCCATGCAATCCTTTGATTAATAAATCTAGCTCTTTTTAATTTAACTGCTAAATCTATAGTTAAAATTCTTCCATCAAAACCACTTTGGCATTCACTGTACACGGCTCTACCATTAATCCTAGCATTTTTAAGTTCTTCTAAAATATTTTCAATATATTTATTAGCTAAAAAATTATTATCATAAAATATCAATTTATTGCTTTTTATTTCATTTTTTATACTAATTTTAGATATAAATTTAGGTTCAATTTTATAAGTACCACAAAAATCACATTTTCTAATACAGCCTCTTGATGTATGTAAAATCTGATAATCAACATTTACTAAATCATATGCTGGAAAACAGTTTTCTGCTTCCTTATGTACTCCTATGTAGACTTCATCACAACCAGTAAATCGTTTACAATGATCAGGCATGAGAGAGGCATATATCCCTCCTACAACTACTTTTGATTTAGGGAATAATTTCTTATAGTAACTTACAGCTTCTTTTACATACATTGACCAGTAAGTAAATAAAGAGGTAATCCAAATTTCATTAGGTTTAAATTTTTTTAAATCAATAATGTCTTCAAGTGATTCTGGAATACCTCGTTTTAACTCAATTTTTACATTATTCTTTCTTAGAAAAGAAGCTAATTTTAAAAGTCCAATTGGTAAGAAGTTTTTATGATTTTTACTTTTAGTTGGTATTGGGAAATTTGGTTCTACAAGTAATATTTTCATCCTGCATATTTTATAATTTTAAATCCTTATAAATATCAAATAATTCTTTTTCGAACTTAACATTAAAAGACCCAAATTGAGTTGATATTATTTTATCATGTAATATTCTTACTCCTGCATGTGCATATTGTTCAGCAATATTATAAACCTTCTTTTTATCTAATAGAACTTCGATATTATCACTTTCCTTAATCGCTACTGCATTAATCAAAGCTTCATCTTCTTGGTTAAGATCTTTTAAGAGAAAAAATCCATCAGGAGACTTTAACTTTAACTTTGCTCCATCTTTGAAACCAATAGTCATAGCTAATAAGAACTGTTCTTTTCTAGACTTAGTTTTAAAAATTTCTATTTCGTCATATAAGTTTCTATCTTCTATACCTACAAAAATTCTATCTGGGACCTTTTCCATTAAGCCTCCTTAAATTCAGAAATGTTATCATCTATAGAAAATTTTATCTCAAAGATATTACTTATTTTATTATGTAATATATCTCTTATATCTTTAGAATATTCGGAAGGTGTGAATAATAAAATCACTTGTTTATTTTCACTAATATTTGTAAACACATTCCCAAAATTCCTTCTATTAATATCATCTACCCTTGCTAATGGAGTATCTATTAATAAGGCTGCGTCAAATCCAGACACTTTATGTAGTGCTAATGTAAAGGATAATGCAAGAAACTCTCTTTCTGCTGCACTTATAGTCCCCAAACATTCATAACCTAACGAATTAATAAGACTAATATTATATTTGTCACTTATTTTCACACTTTCGAAACTATCCTTTTTCCAAATTAAATCAAAGAACACCTTGTTAGTTTCACTTGATATTGTTTTTTGTGTGGTTTTAATTATGTCATTTTTAGTTTCATCTATCGCGCTTGACATTTTTTTTATAAAATCTATTATCTTTTTTATTCCTCTAGCCTTTTCTTGTTTACTCAACTCTTCACTTATTAAATTTTCATAAATCTTTATTTTTTCTTTATGCTCTTTCTTTCGTTCCTTATAAACTCCTAAATCTTGATTACTTTCATCATTTATTTTCTCATAATAGTCTCTCTTACTTATTAACCCTTTTATTTTCTCTACATCAAAACCACTTAATTCTTTTTTAATTTCTTCTAAACCTTTTTCAATTTCCTCAAGATCCCCTTCATATTGACAAATATCTCCAACAATATCCTTTACTTCATCCTCAAATTTTTTTATCCTTCTTTCAAATAAAAGAAGAGGATTTTCATGCTTTACAAGTTCTTTAATAGCATCTGAAGACAATTTCATTGAATTAAACAAATCCAAAACTTTCTTCCTAGATTCTTCGTCAAGGATTCTTTTGCAAACTACACATATATTTTTATCAATCGTTTCTTCTAATAAATCAGTTTCAATTTTTGGTGGAATTTCCCCTTTCTTTCTTTTTTCCTTTATTATATTAATAGTGTTTTTGATTGCATCCCACCCATATAAAATTTTTGAATACTCAAACAACAAATCATTCTTCGTCTTTTGCTTTTTAGCCAATTGGTCATTCTTTGATGACTTACTTTTTAACAATTCATTTCTTTTTTCCTCAAGCTTATCAACATCTGGGTAGTTCATTAATTCATTTCCACATTTATTTATTTCTTCTTTCGCTATGTTAATTTGATTTTCACATTCCTCAATTTTTCTATCATTTTCTTTTCTTCTCTCAATAAAATCTTCCAAAGCTTTTCTATACTCATCAATTTTAGGACTATATTTACTCGCACGATTTCTAAAATCTTTATTAATTATTTCAATTTTATTTGCTAAACTCTCTAGCAAATTAATCCGAGATAATATAAAAATAGAATGCCTAACATTTTGGCTAATCGCTTCTTTAAAATATCTATCTAATCTCTCCCCATCAAAAAAATAAAACTCACGAATATTCTTAGGTATTAATCTTTCAATAAAGGACTGGGCATTTTCACCTTCAAGTGTATTAATATTAATATTTCCATTCTCTTCCCTAAAATCTATCTCAACCTCAAGCCTATCCCCCATATCAGATGGTATTTTATTTTCCCCAGATATCTTATAATAAGAATTTCTTCTTACAATATACTTATTATCTTCATCTTCAAACCAAATATTTACAAAAACAGTTTTTGTATCATCCTTCTTTGAATTTTTCTGTTCATTGATATTTAAAATGTGTAATTGATGGGAATTAAGAGACAAATTAGGTTCATCCCCATATAAGCACCAATTGATTGCATTCAAAAAATTAGTTTTACCAGTACCATTACGACCAATAATTATATACAAATCATTTTTTGATTTTTTATCAAAAGATATATCTACATCTTTTAATTGACGATAATTTTTAATCTTTACCCTGCTGATCCTCATATCTATGAACTTAATCCTCTAAACATTTTTCGATTTCTCTTATATACGTTTCCTTCCATTGCCATACTTTATCATGTGCTGCTTCCTCTAATAAAAATTGTGTTAAAATCTTTTCTAACTTTTTATCTCCTTCACAATTTTTCTTTAGCAACTCTAAAATCTGCTCATTAATTTTGTATTTTAATTCTCTCAATTAATCTCTTCCTTTAATTACAATTTCCTCATATCATAAATAGTTTTTAAAGCTTCTGCATTGTTTACAGCAATGCTGCCAATCTCAATATATCTTGAAAGTTCTTTTTCAAAAATTTTCCTTTCAATCTGATAAAACTCAGAAGGTAATACTTTAAATGAGGGAACTACTAAAAAATCATAAATTATTGCTAGTTCTTTACCAGTAAACCTCCTCAAAACTCTTCCTATTCTTTGAATATATTCTCTTGGATTACCACTATTAGACATTAATACAGCGTTCCTAGCTGGTGGAATATCTATACCTTCATCAAGACATTTCATTGCTATAAGAACTTGATATTTTCCATCTGCAAAATTTTTTATTATATGTTCTCTTTCTGTTAAACCATTATACTCTTTAACTGGTATATTTCCTTCTTTCATCGTAAAACGATGTGCAATAATATTAAATTTACTAACAATTTTCATAACATTATCAATCTGTTGTGGACTACAGTATATAATTGTCCATTTAATAGCTTGCCCTTGATCTTTTAATAAAGTTTCAAGTAACTCATATTTATTTTCTGCATTTTTTATTATATCTGCTCTCTGAAATAACATTAATTCTAATATCTCATCTTTCTCTACATTATCTTTTGTTTTATTAAGCCTCGAAATTATCTTTTTTGTTTTTTCAAAATAATCATCTAATTCAGCATCTGTTAAATTAGTTAATATTGGCATATATTTAAAAGGAGTTAAATATGACTTACCTGTTTCAGGATTTATCTTCAAAATAGCATTTTTTAAGCTAAATTTAAAAACTACATCATCAAAATAACTATATATTTTTTTTGTTCCTATATCATCAAACCATCTTTTTGGAGTAGCACTTAGCCCCAATTTAATATTATAGCCTTCTAATAATCCTTGCTTTCTTTTTTTTGAACCCAATCCATGCATTTCATCTGCAATTAAAAACACATCAAAACCATTCACATTGTCTTTTAGTATTTTCATAAAGTCTAATGATGAAAATGTATCGTGTGTGGTGAGAATAATCAACCTTTTAATATAACCCATATAAACTTGAGCTAAGTAATCAGATAAGATATTTTTCCACTTTGGTTTTGAACTACTTGCAATAATTGTTTTATCATAATGAACTCCAAATTTATTAATTTCCTTTTTCCATTGCTGGATTAAGTGTTGATAAGGAGTTGTAATTATTGTCACTATTTTGTCTAATTTGTAATTAATTCTATCTAAACATCCAAGTGCTGTAAAAGTTTTACCTGTACCCGTAGCCATTTCAAATATACCTTTTTTATCATTATTCATCCAATATTGTATCGCTTCCTTTTGATAGTCTCTTAAATCAATCTTTCTTTTTTTACTTTTTTTTATGCTAACAATCTTTCTTTCAATTTCTTCTATTTTTAACTCTTCAAAGTCTTTTGGAGATGAATTTATTAATTTTTTTTGTATTGCAACTGGTAAATCAAATACTTTAAAATCAATTGCATTACCCTTCCAATAATCATCAAATAAATCAACATCTTCTAAAAAATATTCATTTTCAATATCAACCCAACTGCGAAAAACTTTAATTTCTTCTACATTATTTAACCAACCTTGTGCAGTTTCATTGATTGATCCACTGAAAGATATCTTATTTCCCAAACTATCTTCTAATATCCCAATCTTCGGATGAAATAAACCTTTTTCATTTACTTTTTCATAATCCATTGGAATACCCTTATCATCAAAAACTATTGCAACTTTAATCTCTAATCTGCCTTTTCTTACCAACCATCCTAAAGCTTTAATATATTCCTCTATAAATATATCTTCCAAATTACCCAACTCATTTAACATATTTTTCTCAATTATCTCATCAAAATTATCAGAATTCTTCCGAATTTCTTCAACATCTTCTCTTCTTAATTTTGAGCCACATACAAGTTTCATATGTCCATTATTGTATATAAATTTAGATATACCTCTCGAAGCTATTGCAAGTACTGCCGAGGAAAAAAAACCAGATAATCTATGATAATTTACAGCTTCAGATAAAGCAGGTGTATAGAAATCCCTAAGTAAATTATCTTTACTTGATGAGTATCTCTTTTTAAAATTAAGATCTTTTAGAGACATCCTTAAATATTTTAATACTAATTTATAACCAAATCGTAGCTTTGTCTTTTACCTTTTCTATAGAAATATTAAATTTATGATTATAATATTAAAAAATTATAAAGTGATTATAGCAATTCTCTATATACAATAAAAGATATGAAAATTTCACAATTTTAGATGCTAACCAATTTCATTTCCACATAACCCCATTTCCACACCCCCCCATTTCCTTATTGACATCTACTGCCAAACTTATTAGAATTGCTATTTAGTCCCATTTAGCTACGGAATGGAACCATATTAATGCTTTTAACATTTTAAAAAAAATCTTTGAATAAATTTAGTAAAGGAGATGCATAAGTGGAAACCATAAAAAGAAAATTGCCGGTATTTTTTATCATTCTAACTCTTGCCCTCTCAATTATTCTAATGATACCGGGTATGTTATTTGCCCAGGAAGATGAAGCTACTGAAGAGGAAATTGTAGAGCCTGTACCGGAAGAACTATTCTTTGAAACTAAACTTCCCAAAATACAGGCTAAAGAGGGGGAGACATTTATTTTTAATTTTGATGTAGCCT
>JADHVM010000026.1 GCA_016783985.1 Actinomycetota bacterium | reverse complement strand
TTATACTTAGCACCAGAATGCTGCCTCCAGTGGTAGTTGTTATACCTGTTTTCCTAATGTTCAGATATTTAAATCTAACTGATACTCATATAGGCCTTATAATTTTGTATACTGCTTTTAATGTATCTTTTGCTGTTTGGGTACTTAAAGGATTTATTGATGAGATTCCTATTGAGTATGAAGAAGCAGCAATGGTTGATGGGTATACAAGATTTCAAGCTTTTAGAATGATAATTATTCCACAGGCAGCAACCGGTATAGCAGCAACTGCGGTATTTTGTTTCATATTTGCATGGAATGAATACGCATTTGCATTCCTTCTTTCAAGGAAAGTTGCACAAACAGTGCCTGCATGGCTTCCTTACCAGATGGGAGTCCTTGGCTATGACTGGGGGGCAGCTGCAGCAGGATCAGTTTTATTCCTAATACCAGTGCTAATTTTTACTATCATTTTAAGAAAACATCTTGTAAGAGGAATTACTTTTGGAGCAATAAGGAAATAGGAGAAGAAATGGTATTATTTTTTATTTCTCTGGGTTTTTATATAGCAATTGGTTTAATATTCTGGAGATTTAAGATTTTAAAAAGAAAATATCTAGAACCGCTTTTTATGTGGATTATGTTATGTGGAATATTAGCACTTTGCCAGCCATGGTTATTGAATATATATCATTGGAGTTATGCAATACTTCTAACTGGTGTTGCGGGATATATTTTTTCAATTCATTTAAAATAATTTATAAATATACGGAGGGAAAGTTGAAATTCGGTGTAAACACATTATTATATTCAGCTAAATTTACAGATGAAAGTACTAATATTTTTAGATCAATAAAAGATACAGGGCTTGATGGAGTAGAAATAGCTTTAGAACAAAAAGGTGATATTGATTACAGTAAAACTTTATATAAATTAAAGGAAAATGGACTTGAATGCTGCTCGGTTTGTGGATTATTTGGAGAAAATAGAGATATTAGAGGTCCAAATAAAGAATACATAAAAAATGGAATATCTTATACTAAAGATTGTATTGATGCATGCGTTAATCTTGAATGCAATTTGTTTGTTGGTCCATTATATTCATCAGTAGGTAGAGCTAACTTAGAATCACCTGAAGATAAAAGAGAACAGTGGAAAACATGTGTAAGTAGTTTTAAAGAATTATGCAAATATGCAGAAGAAAAAGAAGTCTATATGGCTATAGAACCATTAAATAGATTTGAAACTGATTTTATAAATATATGTATGGATGCAGTTAACATTATAAATGATGTAGAAAGTGATATGCTAAAAATTCACCTGGATACTTTTCATATGAATATTGAAGAAAAAAGTTCAGGAGATGCAATTATTGAAGCAGGTGATTTACTTTATCATATGCATGCAAGCGAGAATGACAGAGGAGCACCTGGCACAGGACAGGTTGAATGGAAGAAGGTAAAAGAGTCACTAAAAAAAATAGGATATGATAAATATATTGTAATTGAATCTTTCACGCCTGAAGTTAAAATAATTGCTAAAGCAGCATCTATCTGGAGACAAACTGAAAAAGATGCAAATACACTGGTAGAAAAAGGTACAAAATTTCTAAAAGAATTATTTAGTTAAAATCCTAAAAAAAGATAATAAATTATATATAAATTAAAAGAAATGGAGATCATTTAGATGGCAGAAATAGTTCTTAAAAATATTGTAAAAAAGTTTGGCAGCCTGATAGCTGTAAATAATCTAAACCTGACTATAAAAGAAAAAGAGTTTTTAGTTTTACTTGGTCCTTCAGGATGTGGAAAAACAACAACTCTTAGATGTATATCTGGCCTGGAAATACCTGATGAGGGAAGAATTATGATTGGTGGTGAGGATGTTACAACTAAGAAAGCATCTGAAAGAGATATAGCTTTTGTATTTCAATTGTATGCGCTGTATCCACATATGACAGTTTATGATAATATTGCTTTTCCGTTGATTAATATGAGATATAGTAAGAAAAATATAAAAGAAGAAATTGATAATGTTGTTGAAATATTAAAGATAAAACACATACTGAATAGAAAACCTAGAGAGCTTTCAGGCGGGGACATGCAGAGAGTTGCTCTTGGAAGAGCTATTGTTAGAAGACCGAAGGCATTTTTACTAGATGAACCTATAGGAACACTGGATGCTAAGTTTAGAGAAAAAATGCGTAGCGAACTAAAAAAGCTTCATATAGACATTGGTGCTACTACAGCATATGTAACTCATGATCAATTAGAAGCTATGGAAATGGGAGATCGCATAGCTATAATGAATTTAGGAGTTTTGCAGCAAGTTGGGACTCCTAATGAAATATATACTAATCCAAATAATTTGTTTGTTGCAAATTTTATTGGAAGCCCCGGGATGAATTTTGTGGATTGTAAATATATAAAAGATTCAGATGGAAATATAGTATTAAGAATAACTGAAATAAATGAAAATATTATTATAACTGACAAGATTAAAAAAGCTATAGTTGATAAAAATTTAATAGATAAAGATTTAGTTCTAGGAGTTAGACCAGAAGATATAATATTAAGTTTTCACAGTAAAGAAAAATATATTAAAACAAAAGTATTAATCTTGGAATCTGTAGGTTCTTATAATATTATTGATATCAATATAGGGAAAAATAAAATTATCAAAGCTAGGACAGCTGAAACAGTTTCACCAAGTACTGGTGAAACTGTGTATGTAGATTTTGATATGGATAGGGTAAGTATTTTTAATAAAAAAACTGGAGATTCAATATTAAATAAAAAATAATTAATTGGGAGACTACTTCATGGCTAGCATAAAATTAAAATCAATTACAAAAACTTTTAAACATATAACTGCGGTAAAAGAAATGGATTTAGAAATAAAAGATAAAGAATTCTTTATTTTACTAGGTCCTACAGGAGCAGGGAAGACAACTACGTTAAGACTTGTTGCAGGTCTTGAGAAACAGGATAAAGGTGAAATATTATTGGACAATAAAAACGTTAGTGATATCGGACCAGCTTTAAGGGATGTAGCTTTTGTTTTCCAATACTATACTTTATATCCTAACTATACAGTGAAGCAGAATCTGGAGTTTCCTCTTAAATCTAAATTAAGAAGATTACCAAGACAGGAAATTGACAAAAAAGTTTCAGAAGTTTCTAAGATTTTACATATAGAACATTTATTAGATAGGAATACAGTAAATCTAAGTGGCGGGGAAATGCAGAGGGTGGCAATAGGAAGAGCAATAGTTAGGGCACCAAAAGTATTCTTAATGGATGAACCATTATCAAATTTAGATGCAAAATTAAGAGAAGAAATGAGAGTGGAACTCGCAAGAATACACCTGGATTTGAATTCTACTTTTTTTTATGTTACTCATGATCAAATTGAAGCAATGACTATGGCTGATAGAATTGCAGTTCTTAATGAGGGGGAGATTATTCAAATAGGAACACCTAAAGATATATATAAAACACCAGAAAATGTATTTGTTGCAGAATTTATTGGAAGTCCCGAGATTAATATTTTTAATGCTGCTATAGAAAATAATAAATTAATTATTAACGAAAGAGCAATGGTTTGCAGTATGACTGATGGACAGCACAGCCTAATCAGTAAATATAATAGAAAAAACGTGATAGTTGGTGTTAGACCTGAAGATATTGAAATAACCCGGGAAGAGGGGAGTGTTAATTCATTTAAATCCACTGTATATTTTAGTCAGAGCATAGGTGCTGAAGATATATTGAACTTAAAAATTGATAACAGGACTATTTTTAAGGCAGTTGCTCCCCCAAAATTTATGACTAAAATTGGTGAACAAATCTATGCAAATTTTCGTATGGAGAAGTCTCATCTATTTGATATTGAAAGTAAGAAACGATTAAAATAAATAGAAAGATAAAGATCAAATTATCGTATATTTTTAAAGATTTTTTTAGCATATCTAGAATATAATCATTTTTAATTAATATATAAAAAAATAATTATTAAAATTTTCGATTATAATATTATTTTAACAATATATAATAATAGTCTGATTATATTGGGAGGATAAAATGGTGAATATAATTGACACAAGGTATCAAAAAATTAAAAGAAACAAAGAAGAACTTATTAAGCATCTGAAGAGTTTTACCCTGGATATAAAAATATCAGTAGGAATATGGTATTTTACACCTTCAGGAGGAAGATTTCATGAAGCATATGTGGAAAGCAAGGACATACCTCAAAAAATTGAAATGGCTTATGAAATGGCAAAATATGGAGTTAAGGCTATTGAAGCACATTATCCAATTGAAGTAAACGAGGATAATTATTATTTATATGAAAAATTGGAGAAAGAAACAGGAATAAAACTACTGAGCTGTTATCCTGCAATTTTTTACCCGAAAGAATATGAATTTGGCTCACTTTCAAATCCTTATGATAAATATCGAAATAAAGCAATAGAAACACTTATAAACTGCCTGAAGTTTGCTAAAGAAAAAAAATTGCACCATGCAGGAATCTGGCCGGGAATTGATGGATATTTATATTCACTAGGAACTGATTTTTATGATATGTGGGATAGGTTTGAAGATGCAATAGCTATAGCAATGGATGAGGTGCCAGGAGTAACAGTAGCTATAGAACCTAAACCATACGAACCTGCTCCTAACAATATCTATAGAACAACATCAGATGGATTAATAGCATGTAGGGATATTGAGTTACGTCTTAAATCTAAGACTAACAAGGATCTTTTAAGTAAAGGTTATTCTTTACTGGGAATGCAGCCAGAGATTGGACACATCAGAATGGGTTTTGAAGACACACCATATGCATTTAGTAGAGCTACAAGACAGGGAAGGCTCTTTCATACTCATTGGAATAGCCAGCCTCTTGGTAATTATGACCAGGATTTAAATATAGGAGTAGTTGAATGGCAGCAAGCAGAAGCATCACTTTTTGCACTGAAAATGTCTGGCTATAAAGAGTATTACGGGATAGATATAAACCCTGAAAGGATGCCGGTTGATAAGGCTATTCAAATAAATTCATTGGTTTTAAACCACATGAATGAGAGAATAAACAATCTTCCAAATGAGAGGTTGGTGGAAGCATATTTTAATCCTGAGAATAACAGAGGAGAAATTGAATTAATAATTGCTAATAGTATTAAATAAAAGATCTGTTTTTGTTTAGAAAATATACGAATAGAGGTATATATGAAATATTTATTAGGCATTGATATAGGTACTACATCAACAAGAACAATAATAATCAACGAAGATGGACGGTTAATCAGCTCTTCTGCGAAGGAATATAAAATGTATACACCTAAGCCTGGTTGGGCTGAACAGAATCCAGATGATTGGTGGAATGCTGTAGTATATACTATAAAAGATGCAGTAGAAAAATCAAATATATCTCCTGGTAAAATATCCTGTATGGGGCTTACAGGACAAATGCATGGCAGTGTGTTCGTTGACAATTATGGCAAAGTAATAAGACCGGCTATTCTATGGTGTGACCAGAGGACTCAAAAGCAATGTAATGAAATATATGATATTTTTGGATATAAGAACTTTATAAAACTCTCATATAATAAAGCTCTTACAGGTTTTACAGCTCCAAAAATACTATGGCTGAAAGAGGTTGAACCTGAAAATTATAAAAAAGTAGCGAAGATACTCCTTCCAAAAGATTATATAAGGTATAAATTATCAGGTATATATGCTACTGAAGTATCTGATGCATCTGGAACAATTCTTATGAACATAGCTAAAAGAAATTGGTCAGATGAAATTTTGGACGGACTTAATATTGATAAAGGCTTACTCCCATCTATTTACGAATCAACACATATAAGTTCAAAAATAAGTGAACTTGCTTCCAAATTTACTGGACTTACTAAAGGTTTACCTATAGCAGGAGGGGGAGGGGACCAGGCAGTTGGAGCTGTCGGATCTGGTATAGTAAAAGAAGGATTAATATCTGATTATATTGGAACTTCTGGAGTTGTATTTGCACATAGTGACAAACCTGTATTTGATAGCCTGGGGAGATTACATTCATTTTGTCATGCTGTCCCAGGAAAGTGGCATCTAATGGGAGTAACTCTATCAGCTGCTGGATCTCTTAAATGGTATAATGATAATTTTGGACCAAGTGATAAGATATCTAAAACATACCCAAATGAAGAGGAGTATGAGCTGTTAACTAAACAAGCTGAAAACATCCCAGCTGGCTCAAATGGGCTTGTATTTTTACCATACCTATCAGGTGAAAGAACGCCTTACGCTGATCCTTACGCAAGAGGTGTATTTTTTGGAATTTCGTACCTGCATGGACAGGACCACTTTGTGCGCTCAATCATGGAGGGTGTAGCATTCAGCCAGTTTGATTGCCTATCTCTTATGAAGGAGATTGATATTATTTCAAGTAAAATTGTTCTTTATGGTGGAGGTGCAAAAAGTAAAATATGGAGACAAATAATATCTGATATTTTTGATACTAAAATTGTAACATTAAATATTGAAGAAGGTCCTGCTTATGGTGCTGCATTAATAGCTGGAGCTGGTTGTGGTATATATAAAAGTGTAGAAGAAGCATGCGATAGGGTTATTAAAGAAGTAAATAAGAATAATCCAATAGAGGAGAATGTATTAAAATATAATGAATTATATAAAATCTATAATTCTTTATATAAAAATTTAAAAGATGAGTTTAAAAAAATAGATTCTATATCATAAAATACTTTCACCCTTAAAGATTAAGTATAATAATAATTAAATTTTATAAGTACTATTTATATATTATTAAAATAAAAGTTAACTATGATAGCAATTAAGATTAAAATACTTGATAAAACACTACCAATACCAAAATATGCACATAAAGGTGATGCAGGAATTGATCTTTATAGTGCTATAGGTTGTATATTAAAACCTCTTGAAAGAAAAAAAATACCTACTGGTATAAAAGTATCAATACCTGAAGGATATGCTGGTTTTGTTCAACCAAGGTCAGGACTTGCTATTAAGAATGGTATATCTATAGTAAATACTCCAGGATTAATTGATTCGGAGTATAGAGGGGAAATATGTACAATTCTTATAAATCTAGATACTAAAAAAGAATTTAAACTAAAAAAAGGTGATAAAATCTGTCAATTAGTCATCCAGAAAGTTGAAGATGCTAAAATAGAGCTAGTAGAAGAATTAGATATTACTAGTAGGGGAGAAGGAGGATTTGGCAGCACTGGTAAATAAATTTTTGAAAAAAATAGTATACTGATGCATTAATAACAGCAACTCCAAAATATTGACAATCTAAATACACGATGTATAATATACATCGTAGTTAAGAAGAAAAAAAATAATTTTTCTTTTAAATATAGTTACTAAGTGTAGGATTAAAGAATGAAAAGAACACAAATTTATTTAAATGATGAACAATATAACAACTTAATTATTGAAAGTAAAAAAACAAATAAGACTATATCTGAATTAATAAGAGAATCTGTAAATTATAAATTCGGCATAACAAAAAAAATAGATTTCAATAAAGCGGTAGATACTATAGCGGGATTATGGGAAAACCGAAATGATATAAAGAGCAGTAAAAATTATATAGATAATATAAGGAAAGATAAAAGAATATATAATATATATAAAAACAAGTATAAAGATGTTTGATGTTTTGCATGAGGAAAAAAAAGAATATAACATACAATATTTATTTGATTCAGATATTATTATAGATATTTTAAAAAATGATATTTATATAATAAATTACATTAAGAAACTAAAAATAAAGAATTCTAATTTCTTTTATTCACCAGTATCAAAAGCTGAAATTTTTGCAGGAGCATTCAAAGATGAATTTGATAAAATAAATTTATTTTTTAATCAATTAACATGCATACAAATAACAGATCGTATAGGCGAACAATCAGGCTTATTTCTAAATCAGTATAGTAAGAGCCATAATATTGGACTTGGAGATGTTTTAATAGCAGCAACTGCATTTTATTATGATCTTTATTTATTAACACGAAATGTTAAACATTATCCAATGCCTGAAGTTAGAGTTGTAAAACCATAAGGTTATAATTCATGGAGTTTGAGAACTATGATCCAAAATAAAACAAATCATAAGCATATATTCAAAAAGATTATTTCTATACTTAAAAATAATAGAATCAGCAGAATAAGTATTTTTGGTTCATACGCTAGAGGAGAAAATAATCTTGAAAGTGATATCGATATTATGGTTAAATTTTCAGTAAAGAAAAGTTTGCTGGAAATAGTGAGAATAGAAAGAGAATTGTACGAATCAATAGGAATAAAAGTAGATTTACTGACGGAAAAATCAATAAGTCCTTATTTAATTGACAAGATTAGAAGAGAGGAAAAAGTAATTTATGAAAGAAAAAGATGATAAAGTATATCTAAGACATATTTTGGATGCAATTTTTTGGATTGAAAAATATGTGCAGGATTTAAAATATGATACTTTTATAATTAACAATCTTGTTCAAGATGGAGTAATAAGACAAATTGAAATTATTGGAGAAGCAACAAAAAGCTTGCCGAAAAGATTAAGAGAGAAATATCCTGAAATACCCTGGAAAGATATTGCAGGAATGAGAGATAAATTGATACATGGCTATTTTGGTGTTGATGTAGAGGCAGTATGGGAAACAGTTAGTAAGGATATTCCTATTCTAAAAGATAAGATAAAGAATGTACTAGAAGACGAATAAAGTTTTATTTAAATCTTTCATATTATAACTTATTAAAACGCTAAAACGCCCATTCCAGTAAAAAATAATGATAGAATAAATATAATTCTGGTTATACTGAAATTAATTAACTTCCGATAATATATATTATGTAAACTTCACTTTTTTTTAACAAATCCATTTAATATTAATTTCTCTTTCAATTTCTTTAAATTCTTTATCCCCTGTTATAATTGTTCCATTATAAATATAAGCTGTTCAAGAAACAAAATAATCGTGTCAAATACTTTCTTTTTAGAAAATTTAAATTAATTATGACAAAAAATCCGATAACATCATAACCTTTTTATTTGCATCTTTCACTGATTCAAATAACTTTTTATCGGCAGTAATCAAAAAAGCGTCTAAATCCTCAGATAAGGATAAATAAATACTATCGTAAAGAGATATATTTAGATTTCTAGCAAATAGAAATGCTTTAGAGAATGTATTTTTATTTATACCTAAAATAACTATTGAATCGTAAAGTTCCTTAAGTATTTTATTAATTTTTTCATTGGTTAATTCTAATTTTGTCCTATAAATATTTAACAATTCATAAACAAGTAAGTCTGGTGCAAAAAAAATGTAGTTTTCCGACTGAAGGAC
>JADHVM010000025.1 GCA_016783985.1 Actinomycetota bacterium | reverse complement strand
CTATTCTCAGGAATTATATGATATGAATGAATAAAATAAAAATTTTTACCATTATCTATATCTGATAATAACTTATTGTTTTTATTTATAATCTTTATTTGATTCCACCCCATATGAGGAACTTTTACAACCGATGGTATTTTATCAACAAAGCCTTTTAATATAGAAAGCCCGCAACTTTTACCATCTTCCATACTATACTCATACAAAAGCTGCATTCCAAGGCAAATACCTAAGAACAATTTCTTATTTATATTTTCTTTTATTACATCAAGTAATTTTAAATCTTTTAAATTATTAATCGCATCCTTAAAAGCACCTACTCCAGGAAGAACAATAGCAGATGATCTGTTTATTACTTCAGGATCACTAGTGACTTTAATTTCAGCCCCTATTTTTCTAAAAGCATTTTCCACGCTTTTAATATTGCCCATATTGTAATTTATAATCACTATGTACATTGGGCTATATTACACCTTTGGTTGAAGGTATGCTATCCGTACCAGCAATGCGGGTTGCACTTTTTAGTACTATTCCAAAAGCTTTAAATATTGCTTCAATTATATGATGAGAATCCAAGCCAACATTCTTATTAATATGAAGATTAATAAAACTATTATTAACCAATGATCGGAAAAAATCTTTAATTATTGTAGTTTCCAAATTCTCCAATTTTTCATATTCAAGATCAACATTATATCTCAGATATGCCCTTCCCCCTATATCCATTGAAATAGTAATTTCTGCCTCGTCCATTGGCAGTATTATGTGCGCAAATCTCCTGATCCCCTTTTTATCTTCCAAACACCCTGCTATTGCCTTGCCCAGGCAAATCCCAATATCTTCTATTAAATGATGACACCCAACTTCTATATCACCATCTGCAATAAGTTTTAAATCAAAACTTCCATGCTTTGCAAAACTTTTAATAACATGATTAAAAAAAGGTACAGGAGTCTTTATTTTAGTACTGCCATTCCCATCCAGATTAAATTCTAGCTCAATATTAGTTTCCTTAGTTTTTCTAATTATTTTTTCTTTTCTTTTCATTTCCTACATTCCTATTATATTTATAAATTTGTAATCGTGTTGTATTAAATATTTTTTCGACCCTGTCAATCATACTAAAAAACCATATAATTTATAACTTATTCTATTTTTCCACTTTTTGAATATCTCCAATGAAATCATCTATTGCTTCATGTTTTAACCTATAGCTAACTGCATTTACTATAAGCCGGGTAGTTGAAACCATAACACTTTCCATTTCAACCAGATTATTTTCTCGAAGTGTCCTTCCTGTAGCTGTTATATCCAGTATTTCATCAGCAATACCCAGCAGAGGTGCAAGCTCAACAGATCCATATAATTTAATTATTTCTACCTGCATTCCTTTTTTATCAAAAAATTTCCTTGCAATATTAGGATATTTGGTTGCAACCTTTATTGACCCAAAATGCTCATAGTGGTTTTTTACTTTTTCAATACCTTCCCTTAAGGTTGCCACTATTACTCTACATATCCCGCTCTTTAAATCTAAAAATTCTAATACATTACTTTCCTTTTCCTCAAGGACATCTTTTCCTGCAAACCCAATATCACAAGCACCATGTTCGACATATACAGGAACATCCATCGGGCGAGCTATAATATATCTTATTAAATCTTTCTCAGAACATATAATAAGTTTTCTACTATCCTCTTTTAAATTACTAATATCGTAGCCGGCACTTTTTAATATATTCACACAATCGTTAAATAAATAACCTTTTGGAATCACTATGCTAAGCTTATATTTCATTTTGATTTTATTCCATTTCTAATCTTTTAAAAAATCATTTACTTTCTTTAACTGCTTTTTATTATTTTTTAAATCTATAATAGTAATGTTCTTTAAGTCAGATTCTACTTTATAAACATAACTGTATTTTTTTTCTTTTTCTATTTTTTCTAAATTAACATCTTTACCAAAACACAACAGTACAGATATTTTGCTGTCATGCAGTTTATTTGCAATTTGAATTAATTTAAAGCAATTATTTACATCCCCAAATAATATTGCTTTTACTCTTCTTCTGGTCCTATCTAATTTAGAACGCCCAATAGATTTGTGTATTAAATCAATATCCATTGCAAATCCAGTCGCAGGTACATCCAGGCCAAATTTCTTTATAAGCCCATCATATCTCCCGCCACTACCTAATAAATCAGTTATTTTAGGAGAATAAACCTCAAATAACAATCCTGTATAATAATTAAATTCCCTGATTATGCTTAGATCTATTATTAAATATTTACTGTATCCCAGTTGATCTAAGATATTATACACTTTTTTTAAATAATCAAAACATTCTTTAACCTTTTTTTCAATGATATTTGAAATCAAACTCTCAATTTTTCTAATATCTTGCTCAGGCTTTATTGCCTTTAGAAATATCTTAGCTTTTTCCCTATTTAAATTGTTTAAAAAAACTTCAATTGCTACCATATTATTTAAAACAAGATTATTTTTTATAAACTCTCTATCCGGATTACTGAGGTTAAGCCAACTGCATAATCCATCTATTAGTTGGATATGCCCTATACCTATTTTAAAATTTTTTAGTCCTAATTTCCTTAATGTATTAATTAAAATAGTTAAAACCTCTATATCTGATACAAAACTTGAAGAACCAATAATCTCCAATCCTGCCTGATTGTAAACCCTCTTTGTCCCTTTTTGTATTCCAGATTGTCTGAAAGAATTTGCAAAATAATAAAATCTTGCTGGTAGCTGCTCTCTTTTTAATCTCATCCCCGCGAGTCTGGCAATTGGAATTGTCATATCAGCTCTTAAAGATATTAAATCACCGTCAGTATCAAAAAAACTAATTAATTTATTCTTCCAATCTTTTCCAACTCCAGCAGCAATGTTTTTTGTAAATTCTAAAGCAGGAGTTTTGACTTCCCCGTAATTCCACAACTCAAATTCCTTTCTGATTATCCCTCTTATTATCTTTCTCTCTTCAGCTTCAACAGGAAATATATCTCTAAATCCAAAAGGAAGTTTTACTATTAAATTATCGTCTTTATTTTCAAACATAATTTCCTCTATATTCTAATATAAAAAGCATTATACCAGTCATAAATAAATTTAATTTAAAATCTCACTTTATGAGTATTATAAACATTATAAATTATTAATCTAATCACAGCTTACTAAGTCTTTCTTCTTCGCTAATGAGCTTACCATCTTTATCAACACTAACACATGCACCATCAACAAACAACGTCCTAATTTTACCACATGCTGCTTTTACTCCCTGCAGGTGTGGAGCATCAAGTATTCCTATTTTTATTGCCTTTGAAATAATTTCAGGTGCTATTAATGGATCAGCATATTCATTATTTATATCCAATTGCTTTATTTTTTCTAAAATTAATTTAGTATCCGATATCAATTGATCTTTTCTTTTACTTACTTTCTTATCTAATTTCATATCAGGGCATCCATATAGATAATTCTCTATTGCCTTACTGACAATTTTTGAGCATTCTATAATATCACCTGGTTTGGCTGCATGGTCTGACTCACAATATGCTACAACATGAACTATATCTGGATTAAGCTGCATCTGAAGTATTGTTGAGGAAGCTAATTGACCCTTCCCCTCATCAAAATCAGCAGGTAAACTGTACAATCCTGTTCTTGTTTGCTTAAGGCTTACAAAATTATCATCATGCAATGATTCTATTAACTGTTGTTTTGCAAGCATTTTAGCAAGATCCATTGTAAAAGAAGTTTCTGGAGGAGTATTAAACATATACTGGGAAATATACACTTTTACTCCCATTTTTTTTGCATTATAAGCTGCAAGGTAAGCTGCCGTAACCGCAATAGAATCAGGTGAATACCTAAGGCTCCAGTGATGAGATTCATTAACTTCAACAGGAACATTTCTTTCAGCATGCCACTTCATAACAGATTGATTTTCTGCTATTGACTCTTCAAGCCTGCGTCCGCTCCGATTATCAATCTCATTATACCAGCAGAGAGGTACAGCACACCATGCATTGTTAATATTATTAATAAGTACTTTAGCAAGCTTAACTATATCATTAGTTCCACTATAGCATCTAAGTAATGGATAATTCCCAACTCTTGATGCCTTGTAAAGATTTTTAAAATCCTGTTCGCTCCTTAAAGGAACTCCACCTGCTCCATCTTGCTTGGGATTCATTTTTTCAGGATGGAAAAAAAATTCCTGTGTATTCTGATCAGGCCCTATAGAAATTACATCAATCATTTCACTTAGAGAAATTTCTTTTATTCCTTTTAATGTTTCTTCCCGGGTTGGTCTGCCAAAATGATGTCTCAGAATCGGAAATGGTTTCCTGTAATTAATCCTTTCTATAAGACTCTGCGGAGGGATTGCACTAGATCTATCTACTTTCTTCTGTTTCAGATAATTTTCAACATCTTCCTTGCTTTCACTACCTGTAAATATTATATCAAAGACATTTAACTTTTTTACAATTTCTGCAACAGGTTTTGTAGTACCAAGCAAAAACACCACTTTCTTATTCTCTTTTACCATTAATTTATCTTTTAATTCTTTGAACACAGGAAGAGCGCTTTCAGGAGAAAGCCTGTAACTAATACCTATGATATCAGGTTTGAATCTTTTTACTTCTTTTTCCAAGATATCAATATCCAGTGCTGAACCTAAAAATTTAGTTCTGTAACCAAGTCTTTCCGCAATAGATAAAAAGTTTAATATACCAGCAATATGAACACAGCTGCCTATACATGCACCTAAGATTTTCTTCATAGTTTTATCCTTTAAGTTATACTCTAAGCTTTCCCTTCAATTAAAATATTTCTAATCTGTTTTAAATTTAAATTATCCAGACCTAATCTGTGTAGATTCCTGCCTGTCTTCCTGAAGTCCTTTTTAAATATTACATTAGCAATGTTTATTAATGAATCAATAGCAGGTGTATCTACTTTAAGGAACCTGGCAAATTCAGAAATAGGTACAAGACTCATAGGAATATCTTCTGTTATATACCGATGATTTGTTGTTCTGGGAGCCATTATACCTACATAACCCGGGTTACTATGCATCGCATCAAATATATTATCCTCTACTACACCATATGCCATTGATAGCCAGTCAATTGCAGAGTAAACATTTTTGCATTTCAATTTATGTGCAACCTTCACCCTTTCTTTGTCCACAGCTTCCAGAATTCTTGCTACCGATTGAGTAACGCCTTCAATGTAAAATTGGAAATTCCCCAGTGTAGATTCTATTCTGCTTGCATTCAATATAGTAATAGATGGATGAAAAACAGCACCCATATTATTAAAACTCGTTTCAATAACACTTCCAGCAGTGATATACTCTGGTAAAGCTTTGTTTAATGCTTTAACCACTTTTTCAGTCCTTCTTGCTGGTATTGCCGCAACTGGTATGGCTTTTTTTATTCTAAATATCTTTGCTTCAGCTGGACCCATGCCCCTGCTAGCATATATAAATGTTTGAGTTTCAGCAATTATTACATCTCTATTATTCCCTTTTTCTTTTAACACGTTTAAGAACTCTAAAGCTCCACAAGTTCTTCCAGGATTTAAAACTACGATCTGCCCATCCTTCAAATAAGGAGCGCATCTTTCAGCAATAAATCTATGGGCATTAGCAGGAACTACAACCATTATTACATCTACATTTTTTATTACCTCTTTAACACTATCGGATATTATATTTAATTTTCCAAAACCTTTTACCTCACCTTCAAGCTCTATCCCTTTCATCTTAGCAATAGGTTTAATTCTAGAATAAGTTCTATTATATAAATTAACTTCAAACCCATTTATAGCTAATTGTGCTGCTATAGCTTTCCCGCCATTCCCAGCACCCATAACTGCAAATTTTACATCTTTCAAAATAACCCCTTTCTGTTATGGTACTATTTTTATATTATTCCCACATAACTTTATCATGAAAAGACACCTGTAATTTTTTAAAAAAATCAGAATTTAAATCTACCATATAATTAGAAGGTAAAGAATATTTTTTCTTCAGTTCTTTACTATTTTCATCAATTATTTGTAACTCCACCTGAGAATCCCCACGATTCTTCTTAATTAATTCATATAATCTATTTACTAATTTCCTATCCAAATCAACCCTCTTTATAGTAAAAATAATCTTATCTTTATTTTTAAAGCTTTTTACTGAATCTTTTTCACTTCTCTTATAATATTGAATATTCTTATTATCTTCCCCAATCTTTTCTATGTTTCCACTAAATTCTTTAACATCTTCAATTTCAATAGCTATCAATTTTGTCTTGTCCTCTTTCTTATCTAATTTACCTTTAATCTTAATTATTTTATCCTCTATTAAACTTTCTTTACATTTTTCTAATACTGTCGGGAATACTATCACCTCAATACTATCACTTAAATCTTCTAAATCTAAGAAATACATTAATTGTCCATTCTTGGTAAATATAGACTTTATCTTGGATATTACTCCTCCAATATTTTGTATTGATTTGTCTTTTTCTACTGAAAGTCTTTCAATTGGAGTTAGCCCTGAAAATATTTCTTTAAATTCAGTCATAGGATGTCCTGAAACATAAAGACCCAGCATTTCTTTTTCAAAATTTAATAACTCCTTCTGAGGAAACTCATCATTTTCATTTTCACTATTAGCAGCTCCGTTGATTATTAAAAAATCTTCACTACCGTTACCATTGTCAAACAAAGAAAATTGTCCCTTCTCTTTATCTCTCCTAATCTTTAAAGTCTCTTCTATAATTTTTTCAAAATTCTCTAGTAAAAACTTTCTACTCCGTCCTAAAGAGTCAAAGGTTCCACTTTTTACCAGGCTTTCAATAGTTTTTTTATTTAAAACATTGCTTTTAACTCTCTTGCAAAAATTTACAAAGCTAAGAAATTTACCATTAATCTTCCTATCTTTCTCTATTACTTCAATAACATTTGATCCTATATTCTTAATTGCAGAAAGACCAAATCTTATAGAATTTCCAATTACAGTAAAATCTTTAAAGCTTTCATTTATATCTGGGGGAAGTACTTCTATGCCCAGTCTTCTAGTTTCATTAACATATTGTGCTACTTTTTCCTGGCTGCCCATTCTTATACTTAAAAGCGCTGCCATAAACTCAACAGGATAATTAGTTTTCAGATACGCTGTTTGGTAGGATATCATTGCATAAGCTGTGCTATGAGATTTGTTAAAGCCATATTCAGCAAAATGATTTACTAGTTCAAATATCTTCTTAGCAGTATTTTCATCAATTATTCCTTTATTTTTTGCTCCATCCATAAATTTATCTTTTTGTTTTGCAAGTAACCTCCTTTTTTTCTTGCTTATAGCTCCCCGAAGTATATCTGCTTCCGACATACTGAACCCAGCCAGCTCAGAAGCTATAGTCATAACCTGTTCCTGATAAAGAATTATCCCATATGTTTCTTCCAGAATTGGTTTCAAACTGGGGTGTAAATATTTTATTTTTTTATTCTTGGTTTTAGTTTCAACAAAGTCACTGACCATTCCGCTCTGCAACGGTCCCGGCCTATATAATGCAAGAAGTGCAACAAGATCATCGAATTTCGAAGGTTTTAAATCTAAAACAAGCTCCCTCATTCCTGAACTTTCAAGTTGGAATACCCCAAGACAATCACCGTTACTAAGCATCTTAAATGTTTTCTTATCATTAATATTAATAGTACTAATATCTATATCTTCATTTTTTGTTTTATTAATTAAAAATAATGTTTTGTCAATAAGAGATAAAGTCCTTAATCCAAGAAAATCCATTTTCAGCAGCCCAATTTCCTGGATATCCTCCATTTTGTATTGGGTAACTATATCGCTATCTCCCTTTCTCTGGATAGGAGTATAATTGTATAAATCCTCAGAAGATATCACTACTCCTGCAGCATGAATTGAATCCTGTCTAACAATCCCTTCAAGAGATTTTGCTGTGTCTATTATTTCTCTTACTTTTTCATCACTATTATACATTTCCTTCAAGTCAGGAACTAAATTTAAAGAATTATTAATTGTCACATTTAATTCCATAGGTATCATCTTTGCTATTTTATCTACTTCAGCATATGGCACTTCTAAAACTCTTCCTGCATCCCTGATAGCCTGTCTTGCTGCCATAGTCCCAAATGTAATAAGCTGTGCTACTCTTTTCTCTCCATATTTTTGTGTTACATATTTTATAACCTTATCCCTTTTTTCATAACAGAAATCAATATCAATATCAGGCATGCTTTTTCTTTCTTCATTTAAAAACCTCTCAAATAATAATCCATACTCTAACGGTTCAATACCAGTTATATCTAGGACATATGATACAATACTCCCTGCAGCAGAACCTCTGCCAGGCCCAACTCTTATATTATTTTTCTTAGCAAACTTAACAAAATCCCATACAATAAGAAAATATTCTGCAAATCCCATTTTTTCTATAACACCAAGCTCTCTTTTAAGTCTATTTTCAACCTCTGCTGTTACTTTTTTATATTTATTTCTCACACTTTTAAAACATAATTCTTTTAAATATTTTTCAGGGGTATAAGATTCCGGGACTTCAAATGGCGGCATCAGATTTAAATTTAATTTTAAATTCACATTGCACCGGTTAGCTATTTCAACTGTATTTTCTAAAGCATATGGAAAATCAGCAAAAATCCCTTTCATTTGGTCATAAGTTTTAAAATAATATTCCTGGGTTGGAAATCTTAGTCTATTACTTTCATTTATGGTAGAGCCAGTTTGAATACAGAGTAATACATCATGAGCTTTACTATCTTCCTTATCTATGTAATGAACATCATTAGTAGCTACTACCGGTATACTGTATTTTTCAGATAATCCCAGTAATGCTTTATTAATATCTTTTTGTTCTGGAATCCCAGAATCCTGAAGTTCTAAATAAAAGTTATATCTCCCAAAAATGTCAATATACTCTTCCAATGCTTTTCTTGCATTATTTTCCTCACCGGCCCGGATTAATTTAGGGATCTTACCGCTAATACATCCGCTTAACGCAATAATTCCTTCCCTGTATCTCCTAAGAAGCTCATTATCTACCCTCGGTTTATAATAGAAACCTTCAATAAAACCTAGACTAACAAGCCTCATTAGATTCTGATAACCCTTATTATTCTCAGCTAATAACGTCAGATGAAAAGAAGCATCTTCTCTTTTTCCTTTCTCCAACCGCTTATCCCATCTACTACCAGGAGCCTGGTAGACTTCACAACCTATAATTGGCTTAATTCCTGCTTTTTTTGCAATTTTATAAAATTCAATAATTCCATACATGACACCATGATCTGTTAAAGCAACTGCTGGCATGTTATATTCTATAACTTTTTTTATCAGTTCACCTATTCTAAGCGAACCATCTAATATAGAGTATTCACTATGAACATGTAAATGAATAAAATTCTTATTTGTCATAATTAAAAATAAAATAAAATTTTGTTAAATTGCAGTATTTTAGCTAAAATATTTAAATTCTACTTAAAAAGTAAAATTAACTTATAGGTCAAGCTTACAATAATTATAATATATATTAGTTAATATTACACATATACTGCATAAATTTTACAGAATATTTCCAGCAAAAAATTCAATACGTATAATTATTTTTATGAGTACTTGATGTAACTTGAAATAATTTATCTAAAATAGAAGAAGTATAAAACACTATTTTTTATAAATCCTGTTATTAATAATACCTGCTGTGTAGCCTGCACCAAATCCGTTGTCAATATTTACCACAGCTGTTCCTGGACTGCAGGAATTCAACATAGTTAAAAGTGGAGCAATCCCGTTAAAACTAGCGCCATACCCAACACTTGTAGGAACTCCAATTACCGGACAGCTTACCAATGAACTCACAACCCCTGGCAAAGCTCCTTCCATACCTGCAATTACCACAATAACATTTGAGCCTATAAGATCATCTTTAAAATTTAACAACCTGTGTATTCCTGAAATTCCTACATCGTAGATTTTCTTGACTTTATTTTTCATAAGATAAGCTGTTATAGAAGCCTCTTCAGCTACTGGAATATCTGATGTCCCTGCACATACTACAGCTATTCCTTTCTTTAATTTATCATCTGAAATATTTAGAGGGGTATATATAATATTAGCCTGAGAGTTATACTCTAAGTTATCAAAGCTTTTTTTTAATAACCTATAAGTATCCCTATTAGTTCTTGTAACAAGTAAAATCTTTGAATACTTAAATATTTTTTCTGCTATCTCTAAAATTTGCCTGGGAGTTTTACTGTGGCCGTATATTACTTCGGGGAAACCTCTTCTTATTATCCTGTGATGATCCACCTT
>JADHVM010000024.1 GCA_016783985.1 Actinomycetota bacterium | reverse complement strand
TATTAGTATCAGTATTTTTTTTATCATTTAATTCCTAACTTCTTAATAATAAAAATATTTACTACTTGAATTTTATCCTAACTTTCCAATATTTCTTTTTTAGCATTTAAATAAAGTATTTTATCATCAATTTCCTTTCCCAGCTCCAATCTAAAAAAGCTCTCAACCTGCTCTTTTACTGAAGCAATAGGAAAGTCTGAACCAAAAAAAATTTTATCCGGTCCATGCTTATCTATAAATAACTTTATCCTATCTGAATTTAAAAAACCCATTGTGTAGGAAAGATCCAGATAAAATTCTTTTCCTATAATTTTATCTTCAACCTCATCCCATACCTTGTATCCTCCCATATGAGCAAGTATTATCTTAAGTTGGGGGAATCTATCCCTTAAAATTAAGAACGAATCAATTTCTGCATATATCTTTTCTATAGGAGCTATTTCGTAGCCAGAATGGAATAAAACCCATAAATCATTTTTTATTAATTCCCGATAAATCGGAAACATTATCTCTTCGTGCGGGAAAAATTTTTGAAAATTAGGGTGCATTTTAATACCGGAAAGACCTCCAAGCTTAATCTTTTCAATTTCTTTCCTATAATTACTCATCCCTGGATAAATTGTACCAAATGCTCCAATTTTACTACTGTATTTTTTTACTACACTTACCAACCAATCATTTATTGGTTTCACCTGTCCAATAGAAGTCGAAACAGGCTGAATTATGGAATGACTAATCTTACTTGATTTCATGGACTCTAAAAGATCTTCCAGACAGGGACGAGCAACAAACCTTATATCATACCTATTTTCAAGTCTTTCAGCTGCTTTTTTTGATAGATATTCAGGGTATACATGAACATGTATGTCAACAATCTTATTATTCATAACAATTTTCTGTAACAATTAATTCCAAACAAATACTCCCACCAGATTTATACATAGAAACAAATTATATTATATTTAGAAAAATAATAGAAAGAGTATTGTAAAAATCAAACCTTGTTATTTAGATTTTTCAATAGCATTTACTGAGCAAGCTGTAATACACTTATAGCAGCCAGTGCACAATTCAGCTATAATAAAAGGTGGGTCATAAGGTTCTTCCTGTTTTAATACCTTTTTCTCGCAAGCTTTAACTGCTGCACATTCTCCATTGCCACATTTCCCAGGATTGCATTTGTCGTAATTAATAACTGCTATTTTTTCTGGCACTAATTTTTAAGATTTTTCCTGTTTCATTATTATATCTTTTATTAAATCAATTTCCTTTTCGGTAAGTTCTTTTACTTTCTTATAATTAGCAATAACGTTATTTATTATTTCAGTATATCTTTCCTTGGTTAGATTTTTAATTGTGCCCGCTCTCTCTTCAACTTTCTTCTTTAAATCAAGGGCAACTTTTTTCAACTCCTCTCTTAGCTCTTCACCTGTTTTAGTAGTTAGAAATAATGCTGCCACCGCTCCAACTACAAACCCTATGGCAAATCCAATGGCTCCTCCTTTAATCACACCAAAATTATTATTTGAATCATTCATAGATCTCCCTCCCCCTAACACTTAATAATAGTCATAGAAATTGCCAAAAACTATCTTTTTATATTTCCAGCAATATCTATTTTTGCTAATATATACTAATGTTTTTAAATTATAGCAAAAAATAGGCAAAAATATTAAATATATTTCAAATTATTTTTAGCAAATGAAACTATACAACTACGACAAAGAATTAAAATTAACATACACAATAAAAAAAGCACGGGCAGAAACGAATCTTCCCCATAGATATATACTAACTTACGAATCTGCCTATAAAACTGGTATCAAAAAAAATGACAAAGTTTACACAGAGCTATTTTTAGATAATGACTTTCTTAATTACAATATTAAGAATGAATTAAAAAGTAGTTTAGAGAATACTCCTACCGATATGAACAAATTACAAAATACCGAAACTCTTATCATACTTATTCATGGATTTTCCAGTAGAAAAGATAAATTAAGAAATTATTATTTCCTTATAAATAAAATTACCCAAAAAAATTTAAATTGTGCATTTATAAATCTTCCTTTTCACTTAAACAGAACTCCCACTGATGAAATCAGCGGTAGAAGATTATTGTATTTTAATGATGTAGGAATCCTGGAATTTTTCCATCAGAGTGTTGTGGATATTAGAAAGTTTATTGACATTATTCTAAATATCCGTCCTTTTAAAAATATTTATATCTGCGGTTTAAGCCTTGGTGGTATGATATCTATTATATCCATGGTATATGATAAAAGAATTAAAAAGGGAATATTTTTAATCACCGGAGGTAATTGGAAAGAAATTCACTGGGATGGCATGCTAAAACTTTTTCTTAAAGGTAACTGCCTTTCTGACGGTATAATAACCAGGAAGAAATGTAATGATTTTTACAATAAATTTCCTAAATTTTTAGAAGAACTTAAGAAGATTCCTCTTAATGAGCTTACAAATGATTTAGTAGATTTTCCAGAACTTAAAAAAGCGACACTGAAAATGTGCTTTCTCTGTGATCCTTTAGCCTTTGCCCATAAAATTAATCCAGAAAATGTATTAATGATTAACTCAAAATTTGATCAATATTTTACAAAGGAATCCACTACATTTTTATGGGAAGAATTAGGAAAACCCAAAATATATTGGTTGAACAATCTGCATACAAGCAAAATACTTACTACCCCTGAAGTTATAAAGAAGATAACTAATTTTATTTTCCAAAAATAGTATTAAAACAATACTTGCTGCTAAATTTTTTATATACTAATATAATTACATGCCAGTAAAGTCTTCATAGCATTATAGGTTACCCATTTACTTGGTTTGTGGGAAATATCAATATCTACAAGCATCCTTCCATTTAATGAAAACTCCATTTTCCACGTACCATCTTCAAGCTTTTTAGAAGATATATAATCCAGTGCACTTCCAATATTAGTAGATTTTTTAATATATCCTACACCAACAATTGCTGACGTTACTTCCAGTATGTCGCTTTGATAGCTTCTTGGAAACCCAAACATAAACCAGTGCTTACTCCTTTTATTCCTCCTTGGATAATTTGCTTTAACAATATTATGGTTTAGTAGAAAATTTACTGCTTTATTTATAGTTTCTTTTATTTTTTTATTCCTATTATTCTTAGGAATTAAATTAAAAGCCTTAAGTATCTTTGTGATACCCCAGGGACACCTTAAATTCTGCCTGTATTTGCATCTAAAATCATCACTGTAAACCAAATCATTTATAAACCTTATAGTTTTTTCTGTAAAATCACTATTCTCATATCCTAATCTTAGTAATATTTCTAGAGCAATTCCCTGCATGCATGGAAGACTGCCTGAATGCTTGGAAGATTGTGGAAAAGAACCATTCTTAGCCTGCATATTATCTATTACTAGTTGAACAGCCTTATCTATTCCATCTACACTTTTTTTAACTCCCAGAAGAGACAAAAAATAAAGCTGCCAGAATGTATTTTTATATAAAGGATTAAATGAATATTTATTTACACCCCACCAACCATCTTTATTCTGCAAATTTAAAATTGATTCAACAGGTTCACTACATGTAATATCTTTTAGAATAAGGGAAAATTCCTCAGAATCTATTCTTTCATGTAAGATATTTTTTCTGGTAAAATATTTTACAGAAGGATTATTATCTTCAAGCAGCCAGGTAATTATTTTTTCCATTAAAAAAAGCTAAAAAATCCCTGATATTGATATTATATTTATTTTAACAGAAAGTATTTATTTTGTTACTAATAAATTTAATTTTTTACAAATAATTTAAAAAGAATTGTAGCACACTCATAGAATTATTGATTAAATCAAAAACAAGACTTTATAGTGCTAAAATTATTACACTACATTATGGTAAGGGAGTACATTCTACAAATAAAACAATATCTGATTGCATATAATACCATCCATCTACCTCACCGTCAGCAGAAGGTATACCTGCAAACCTAATTCTTAATTGAAAATTCCTCCCTGCTTGAACTGCCTTTTGTAGCTCGGTCTTTAAAGATTCAGCTTCACAAAATATATCAGGATTATTAAAAGTTTGAATATGTTCTCCAGGATCATTGAAATCTCCTATATTCGGAGCATCATTTCCCCAATCCATTGCCTCTATTCGGAGCCCTTCACATACTTTACCAGGATCATCTTCAGGTTCAGTACAACAATCAATAGGATTATTAAATTTTAGAGATGCATATTCAACATGATTTCCAGTAAGTTTTTTAATATCAAAACATATAAAACCCTTATATGACAAATTATCAGGATCGGAATCACCAGCAAAAACAAATCCTGAAAAAAGCATTTCTCCATCCTCCTTAATTCATCCTGTGTGATCTAAAATAATTGGCATATTACCCGCAGCGATTGGAACACCCATTACAGCTTTTACCTCAACATTTTTATTCATAGTATCTTCTCCACCATTTCCATCAGTAACTTTTATAGTTAAGGTATACATACCTTCAATGCCAGGCGTATTCCATTTTGCAGGATTAGCATTCTCGTCTTCGAATGTACCACCGTCTACACTTACACTCCACTCATACGATAGACTGTCTCCATCTGGATCTTCTGCTACAGCAAATACATCATACTGATCAGAGATTAAAATTTCAGCAGGTATTAATATATCTGTTATCTGCGGGTCATTGTTTTCACCATCACAGCCCCAGGAAAGATCAATTGAATCGCTGTCTTTATCTTCAGAGTTAGTAGCAGTAGCAGTAAGAGTGTATGTCTCACTTGGATCATGCAGGTTTACCTGAACTCTCAGTGGCCCCCATGCATGTTCGCTATCATCCTTGCTGAACTCAACTTCAGGGTCTGGATTTCCAGTAACTATTGCTTCTATTCTGTAATAACATATATCACCATCTGGTTTGTAGATTGGCCCCTCATAAATTTCAAGCTTTATAGTTGGAGCTTCTTTCTCACCCTCTCCTTCATCTTCTTCTCCATTGTCTTCTTTGCCATCTCCATCTTCTTTTTTCCCATCATCCTTCTCTCCATTATCCTCATCCTGAACGCCAATTTTTTCTCCTTCATCCTGCTTACCACACCAATTACATAAAGCAGCAAAACTAAATATGAAAATAATCGTAAGAATTGATAGGACTGTATATAATTTATTTTTTCTCATTATAATCCCCTGTTATAAATTACAATGTAAATTAAATTAATTATACCAAAATTTTACATCTTTTATTAAATATTATCCCTAAAAAATATATTTACAATCTTCTATATGCCCCTTACAGGATGTGCATATTCGAAGTAATATCATTTGTGAATTTTAAATCCTCAATTGTGCTTATTACAAGCAGTGGATTTGTAATAAGAGTAAAGATTTAAGAATTAAAAAATTTTAAACTTTCCTAAACATTAAAGGCAAATCTAAATTATTATCTTTTAAGAAAGCTTCATCTTTTAGAACCTCTTTTGACCTGCCGTCAAAAACAACCTCTCCATTATTTAGTAGTATGCACCTATTGGAAAACTCATAAGCCAAATCTAAATCATGAGTTGCAATTACAACAGTTTTATCCATTTTCTTAATTAATTTTATAAATCCACTTCTATTTCTTGGGTCAAGATTGCTTGAAGGTTCATCCAGTATTAAAATTTTAGGGTTATAGGAGAGTACTGTGGCTAAAGAAACAAGTTTCTTTTCACCATAGCTTAAAAAATAAGGGACTTCTTTTTCAATACCTACAAGATTAACTTTTGCCAGGCTGCTTTTTACTATCTCTTCAATATATTTTTTATCCTTTACTTTCCTACTATTTTTTTTACTTAAATAATTTATCAGACCAAACGCTACATCTTCAAAAACTGTAGTGGAGAATAACTGGTCATTGGGATCCTGGAAAACAAAACCAATATTTTCTCTTATATCATATATATTTCCATTACTAATTATTTTATCATAAATATATATATCGCCAGTCCTGTACTTATCATCCATAAGTCCCGCTATATTCAGCAGTAGAGTCGACTTACCGGCACCATTAGGTCCAACAATAGTTATTTTATCTCCTTCCATGATATTAAGATTGACTCCATTTAATACTTGCTTAAATCTACCATTAGCATTATCCAGTCTCTTGGAGTCTAAATACTTATAAGATAGATTTTTTACTTCTATAGCAGTCTCTTTTTTCATTACCTAACTTTTTTAATCTTATTTTCTAAAAATCATAAATAATAGAATTTAATAGCATATAATAAAAATTTTAACAATTTCTAAATTCTAAAAAATTACAAAATATTCAACAGCTCTACTGTTTTTAAAGATAATGGAGCCAGAGCAAAAATAAAAAGTATGGATATACCCAATTTACAGCTCTTAACTGAATTATCTATTATATAAAAATCCCCATTAAAGCCCCTGCTTTCCATTGACTTATATACATTTTCAGCTCTATCAAATGATTCAATAATTAAGTTACCTGCAAGATAAGCAAGCTTTTTATTTACTGACCTGTAAGACTTTTGAAAAACCCTGCTATTTATAGCCATTTGGCCAATTCGGGCTTCTTCTCTTATTAAAAATATATATCTATACATTAAAAATATTATAGAGACAATTATCTTGGGAAAATATATCTTCCTAAGCCCATGCAATAATTCAATCTCGTCAGTAGAAGTTACAAGAGCTGTTAAGATCAACATGGATAAAAATGACTTAAAAATTACAGTTAAAAAGATAGTAATACCATTATCTGTAATTGTTAAGCTAAAAATATTTAAATCAATAGTTAATATGCTGCTGCCTTCATGAATAAAAGGTATAAAAATTGAAATACAGAAAGGATATAAAAAAACTAAAAATACTCTCTTAATAAAATGCTTTATCGGTGGTTTAAATAGTAAAATTATTGCAGCTGCAACTACAAGGTAAAGGGAGAACAATAAATATTCTCCCTTACCAACACTTACTATAAATACTATATTTACCAAAGTTATTATTAACTTCGTTCTTACATCTAAAGAATTATTTTTCTCAACCAATCTATTACCTGCATGATATATTAGTAATTAATAAACTTGTTTCTTTTTACTTACACCTCTATAAATCAAATATACTAATCCAAAGATAGCAAGTATTACCAGTACTCCAGATAAGCCAGCAAGAGATGTTTGCCATAATTCATTATCTACTGCACTAACTGCATAATCAGGTATTAAAAAATAACTTTCAGTAACTAATTCTTCTGCACTATCAATAAAACCAAGATTTTCTGCAACTTTTTCTAGACCATCAGGAAAAGATGATGCAAAAACAGATATAAACATAGCTATAACGAGTGATGCTATTATTCCTACTATTACAACCACGTATGTCTTTCTTTCATTCATTATTTACTCCTTTCCCTGTTTAATTCCCTGCTTAATATAAGATCAGGTCTTACTCTATTAATAAAAGCAATAACTGCAATTGTAATTATAGCTTCTCCAATACCAATCAGCATATGAACTCCTACCATAGCCTTCATAGTTATGCCCATAGCATAAGTTCCTGAAATTCCAAGTTCAAGTGCTGCAAAAAACGAAGCAATAACCACAGAAAACCAGGCTGCTACTACTACTGAAATATAAAAATTTAATTTAGATTTTGAGATTTTACCTATTAACCAATAAATTAGATAAGCGCCAAAAACACCAATTATTGCCATATTAAATACATTTGCACCTAATGCGACAACTCCACCATCCATAAATATAAATGCCTGTACAATCAGTACAACAGTAATAACAATACAACCTGCAAATGGTCCAAGTACTATTGCAGCAAGCGCTCCTCCAAGAAGATGTCCTGATGTTCCTCCAGGAATTGTAAAATTGAGCATTTGCAGGGCAAAAATTAATGCGCACATTATTCCCATCATCGCAATAACTCTCCCCTTAAAATACTGCTTTACTTTGTAGATGGATACTGCCAATCCGCCAGCTGATATTACACCGGTAGAAATAGCAGTTTTCAGGTCAACAAAACCGTCTGGAATATGCACTTGCAACCTCCTTACTAGTGTTATTAATTTTATAAAAGTAACACTAACAATAAAAAATTGCAACACTTTTTTGAATAAAATAAATTATTTTCTTCTCCTTCTGTCAGTTAATTAACAAAAATTGAGATAGTGATTAACTGTAAAATATTAATAAGAAGGAATATATACCATTATTGCAATTATCAACAATAATCATATTGATAATTAAATAAATATTTCTATTAATTTAAGAAATTAATTCCAGTAACAATTTAGCATTATCAACTGCATAACCTTCTATATCATTATTAAAATATATATAGGTCTGTATATTATTTTTTTGGTTCTTACTAATAAATTTAGCCACTTTCCTTAATTCATCTTCAGTATAACTGGAAGAATATAGTTCCCTGTTTCCATGCATTCTCATATAGCAAAAATTACCTGTTATCTTGTAATGAATTGGAAATTTTGGGGAACTTGATATTACAATCGCACACCTAAATTTATTAAGTAATCTATATATATCATTACAGAACCAGCTCTCATCTCTAAACTCAAAAGCATAGCTGCAATTTTTAGGGAGAATTTCTAAAAATTTCTTTAATCTTTCCTTATCTTTTTTCATATTTGGAGGCATTTGAAATAAAATTGGTCCCAACTTTTCTCCAAGCTCTGAAGAAACATCTAAGAACCTAATTAATGACTCATTACAATCAACCAGTCTTTTAATATGAGTAATATATCTTGAAGCTTTTAATATAAATAAGAAATTGGCAGGTGTTATATGCAACCATTTTTTTAGAGTTTCTTTCTTAGGTAAATGATAAAAGCTATAGTTTATCTCTACAGTATTAAAATACTTAGCGTAGTATTTAAGCCACTCTATTTTTTTTAAATCCTTTGGATAAAATTTCCCTATCCAGTTATTATAGCTCCACCCGGATGTTCCAATATAGACGTTTGAGACACTTATCATTTTAATACTCACTTTATGCAATCTCTTACTAAATAATAATTACAATTTCTTTTATTATAATTATACCTTTTTATTTTTTTTCGGGTTATAAATACCATTAATAAACTTATTAACCATAAACATAACTTTTAAATACTTCATTATTTAAATCATGAATTGTCACTTATTGTATTTCTAGGATAAAATCCTAATTTTTTTGTAAAATAGGACAGCATTCTTAATGAAAATAAGGATAGAACCAATAATTTAAATATTGATTCTATCCTCGTCTACCTTTTCCTGGAATTAGCTGAATATTATTTATACTATACTCTGCCCTACTCTGTTTTATTATCTACTGTTACTTGCTTTTTTTATCGCTGGCTTGCTTTTTCTCTTTCCCAAGATCATCCATTCTTGCCTGTATATCATCTAGCTGCTGCTTTAAGAAATCTGCCTGACCTTTTAATAACTCTATTTCTTGTTCAGGGCTAACTTCCTGTTCATAATCTGGAGCACCATACTCGGGATATCCAACTGCTCCTCCCCATGCAGGAAGGCCCATATTATGCCCTGCCCATCCAGGCTGGCCAGTAGCATAATACCGATTTCTACGACCTCTGCCAAATCTTCCAAAAAAACCTCTACCTGCCCTAGGATATCTTCCTCCATAAGGATTCATATATCCAGGAATATTGTAACCTGCACAATATCCAGCAGCTCTTCCAGTCATTGGACCCATTCCTCCAGGTCCAGTTCCATCTCCTCTTGGCATTTCTTTCCTCCTTTATAATAATTTCATATACTTTATAAATATTGTATTAGAACCTTCTGCCCATTCCTCTTGAGCCTCTTCCTCTACCAATTCCTACAGGACTTCTTCTCCCTCTACCAAAATAACCAAATCCGGGTGCTACACCAGCAATAGGAGCTCCTCCCATTGGATAATACGGATAATTATAAGATGGAATATAATTCCTTCCATAGTTAGCACCAGAAGGATATCTATAATTTACAGGATACCCTTGTATTCCAGCATATCCAATTGACCTATCACTCATATAGCCAACCGGTGCTACACAAAAACCTCTTCCGCCACCAGTAAGTGGTCCCTGTCCCATTGGTCCTGTTCCGTTAAAACCAGGCATTTTAATCACCTCTTATTAATAGTAATGAACCTATGTTCACAAGTATTATAATGAACATAGGTTCATAAGTCAACAATTTTTTTAATTTTTTTTTAATTTATTTTTAATTTATCTATAGGATTTTCAACTATAAGTTCCGTAGAGATTATCTATGTATTCTTTTTATACTTAACAAGAATCACTCCTACTATAATCTATCCCTCAATTAAATTTGAGTATTTGGGAAATTAATAATAATTATCTTATTATAATA
>JADHVM010000023.1 GCA_016783985.1 Actinomycetota bacterium | reverse complement strand
TCTAAGTACCAAAAAAGTCCTACCGTAGGGCATACGGGAAGTAATGCTTGTGGAGATATGAGTAGCCATTAGGCACTCAGCCCAAGAAAAAGAATGTTTAGATAACTAAGCAGAAGCCACAGGGCTTGCCCTGTGGAGCGTCACAAATTTAATTAGAGGTAAATTGTATGTATTATGGCAGAGTTATAGGAAATATTGTAGCAACTATAAAGTATAAGGGGCTTAAAGGTAAGAAAATTCAGATAATCCAGCCTGTAGATATGAAGACAGGCAAGGATTCAGGCAGCTTCTTAGTTGCTCTGGATGTGACCTCATCTGGTATTGGCAGTATTGTAGGATATGAGGATGGCAGAGAAGCTACATGGGCATTTGAGGGTGAAGATGTCCCAACTGATGCTACAATTGTATCTATTATTGATTACATAAATGTAGAGAAGTAGTCTATTTAATTCGAAATATTTTTAAAATTATATATTTTAGAAACTAAATATTTTTAAAGCCTTTGTATAGGTCTAAAAAAAGGAAAGTGTTATGGTATTAGGTAAAGTTATTGGAAATGTAGTTTCAACTCAGAAGGATAAAAGTTTTATAGGCAAAAAATTACTAATAGTTAAGGCTATAGATTTAGATGGAAATCTTTTAGACCCTTTTGTAGTGGCTGTGGATGTAGTAGGGGTAGGAATTGGAGAAAAAGTTTTAGTAGTTAATGGTAGTTCTGCACGCCAGACTGATGAGACCAGGGACAGGAGTATAGATTCGGTTATTATAGCAAAAGTTGATAGCCTCCAAGTTGAGAGCTGATTAATTATCTTAGGAATACAAAAGTGTTGCCTACCTTTGCAATAAGAATAATTTGTACAAGTAATAGTATTATAAATAGTACAGACATTACAATTTTAAAAGTGATATTGCCGTGAACTTTATTTGGTTTGGTTCTAATGAGGGAATTAATCCTATCTTTAATCAATATTTGATTAAATTTTATTAAAGGCAAAAAAGAAGCCCCTTGATATATATTTTTTTTAATTTTTAATTTATCTAAATGAAAAGATTTAATTTTAAGAATTATATTTAAAATATTTTTAGCAATTTCTTTTGGTTGTTTTTTAGAATATATTAATACCAGTTTATCGCTTCCTTTTTCCTGCTCAACTCTTATTAAGTAATATGCTATGTAAGCAACAGGGTTAAAAAAAAGCAAATCTCTTAAAATAAGGGCTATCCAACTAATTAAATTATCTTTCCTTTTAACGTGCGACAATTCATGATGAATTAATGTTTCTTTTTCACCTGTGCTTAGTTTATCCAGTAAGTTTGGTGACAATACTAAAGTATAATTCTTTATTCCAATTATAAAAGGTGAGAAGAATTTTTTATGAGTCAAACTGATGCTAGGATACTTAATGGAATTTTTCTCGATAAATTTATCTATGATATTAAAAATATCAGGAACATCTTTTCTTTCAACTTTCTCCTCGTAGGATAAGTTTTTATAGAAAAGATAGAGATTTATCCATCTAATTATAAGTGCAAAAATTATACTAGAAATAATTAGTGTCATAATAAGATAGTTCATATTAGAGAAGCTTACAGGACTTTTATGAAAAGAATCTATTCTATTAATGATTGTATTTGGACTAGGAAGTCTGATTCCTAATACACCTGGGCGATATTTAAAAAATTCTTCGTTTAAGTTAATTTTTTCAATAATAATTAAGAAAGGCTTTATAAGGGGGAGGAATAGAAATAAAATTCTAATATTTGAATCTTTGATTCTAAAAATGAATAAGATAAATAAAACCAAAATCAAGCTTATAGAGCTGTTATAAATTATGGGTAAAATATAATTTATTAATATTTCAAAAAACATTATATAAATATATTAAGAAATAAAACGAACTTATTTTATTTTTTAAACTAATAAATAATTTTATGAAAGTAGATATAAAGATATAAATTGTATCTAAACCCTAGTGGAAATTGATATTATATAAAATACTACTATTAAAACAGATTATGTATTGCTATGATTTATCAATTTCTTCTAGCAGCTTTTCAATTCCTTCTTTAGAAATATTACTGCTGTCAGCTAAAAATTTAGAGACAAGATTGCTAGCAGCTCCGTTAAGTAATTTGGAAGCAACAGATTTTATAATGCTCTTGGACAACTGTTTTTTATTAACTGCCGCTGAGTAAATATAAGTTTTGCCACTTTTATTCTGCTTGAGCAGACTTTTTTCTGCTAGTGTTGTCATGGTAGACATTACAGTAGTATATGGGATAAAACCCTGTTTCTTTTTTTTAATTTCTTCTCTGAGCATAATTTCATGGACTTCCCTTACGGTGATTTCTTTCCTGTCCCATACTATCTTCATAATGTCAGCTTCTAAATTACTTATACTACTCAGTCCATCTATTCCAATTTCTTTAGATTTTTTCTTTGTATCTTTTTTCTCTTTCATTATCTTGTATAAAGCTAATGTTAATATTTGAATCAGACCTGTTTAACTTTTTTCAAAGTTCTGGGATACTTTATAATATTTTTAATTATAATTCAATAGTTATATGTACTTTAATTTGTAAATATTAAAATACTTTCCAAGTTTAAAATATATTGTTTATAAATAATTAACTAATATTATTATTTAATACTATACTTATACTATAATTAAATATTTTTGTCAATAGCATCAATATTTATGTCATTTCCTTCCGGGTTATGTTCGACTATACAATCCTATAATCTGTGCCTGAGCTAATATATGATTTTTTAATTCTTTTCTAACATCACTTGCATTTGCAGAGGACATAAGATCTAAAGTTGAGACATCCAATGCATAAAGCTTAAAGAAGTATCTATGAGTTCCTGATGGTGGACAGGGGCCTCCATATCCAGTACTACCAAAATCAGTTATTCCTTCTACTGCACCCTGAGGACAGCTGTTTTCTGAAATTTCTACAGTTTGGGGATTTATATTCCAAATAGTCCAGTGAACCCAGGTTCCTGAAGGGGCATCAGGATCATCAACAATTAAAACCAGGCTTTTAGTATTTTCTGGAACCAGACTTAACTTTAAGGGAGGGTTTATATTTCCTCCATCACAAGTATATTTTGGTGGAATTAACTCATTGTTTTTAAAAACTTGACTTTCAATTTTCATAATATGCTCCTTCCATTTTTAAATATATTAATAAGGTTTATAAGCCTGATTTTATTGATATTTAATTTAATAATCTTTATAAATATTATAAAAATATTATTTTTATATTATAGACGAAAAATTTGGAAATTTGTAAAATATTTTAAAAGTTAGCGAACAGTATTAGTAGGAATTATTTTAATAAGGTAATTATTAATTTGTAGAATGATTATAATGATTAGTTAATTAATTAAAAATATTTCCTTCCAACAATATATAGTATATTCTTATTGCTGCTGGACCTAAAACTACTGTCATAAGTGCTGGAAATAAACATAGTATAAGGGGGAAAACTAATTTAACAGGAGCTTTTATTCCCTTTTCTTCAGCTTGCTGGCGCCTCTTTATTCTCATCTCTACTGCCTGTGTTCTTAAGACTTTTCCTATGGGAATACCAAAAATATCTGCCTGCACCATTGAGACAATAAAGGAATTTAAGTCTTGAACATCTGTCCGTTTCTGTAAGTTTCTAAAAGCTTCTTTTCTTGAAAAACCTAACTGCATTTCAAATAACATTTTTTCAAATTCCTGGCCTAAGGGCCCCTTAGTATTATTTGAAACTTTTAATAATGCATTATCAAATCCCATTCCGGCTTCAACACTAATGGTGAGCATATCAAGAGCAATGGGCAACGATCTTCTTATTTCATCCTTCCTGCTAAAAATTTTATTGCGCAAATAAATGTCAGGTAAGAAATAGGAAAGAGGAATAGATAATATTAGCACAAGCTTGATTTGTAGAGTTAACGTAAAAAATATATTTAATAAAATTAGCAGAAATATAAATCCAATTGGTAAGAAAAATTTTATTATTAGATAAATATCTACCACCCTTGGATCTTGAAATCCTGCTTGCTCTAATTTGTTTTTAGCAGTTTCTCTGATACCAGTAGGGATAATCTTCTTAGTAGTAGATCCAATTCTTGAAAATATAGGCATAACCATTCTATCAAAGAAAGAAGGAATTATAACTTCTTTTTTGGTAGTATTTGTATCATAATAAGACAACCTGCTGGAAATACTGCTCTTTTGATTTTTTTTTAAGATAATAGGCATGCCTGAAAAAAGAATTAATAAAAATATTGATAGAAAAACAGTTCCTATAATTATATATATAATCATTTTATTATCACAAATCCTTTCTTTTGGCTGATGATATTAACAATAATTATTTTATTTTTTAAAAATATATTGGTTATTACCATTATTAATATTTAACATTAATAATCTTTAAAATCCAGATAATACCTGTAATCATTAAAATAGATGCTACTGCCAGCATAGCCAAACCTATTTTTGTAGTTATCAATAAGCTAATGTATTCTCTGTTTAACATAACAAGAACTATGGTCATTATAATAGGCAGTCCAATTAATATATAAGCTGATATTCTTCCTTCTGCAGTTAGAGCCTTTATCTGGCGTAAAGTTCTTTCTCTATCTCTGATAGTTTCCGATATAGTATCCATAACTTCGGCAAGATTTCCTCCTACCTCGCTTTGAATGCTTACAGCTAAAGCTGTCCAGTCAAATAATTCACTATTAATTCGCTTAGCCATTCTTTCAAGAGCATCTTTTTCAGGTAATCCCATTCTAATCTCACTTAATACTATTTTAAATTCATCAGATATTGGTGGGCTAGTCTCATCTATAATCATGTTTATAGATTGATTTAAACTGTACCCAGCTTTTAGAGAGCTGCTAATCAATTGCAGTGTATCAGGTAACTGTTCATTTAATTTTTTGACCCTTATAGATGCTTTAAAATTTAAGAGTATAAAGGGAGCTAATATTATTACCATAACTAAAACTAAAGTTAAAAGAAGATTTTTAGTTAATAAATATATTCCCATGCTTAAAGTAATTACTGCCATAATATGCAATGTAATGAATTCAGATGCTCTGATACTCATGCCTGCCTTTTGAAGTCTAAGGTTAAAAAGTTCTATAAAACCTCTTCTGGAAGCAACTTTAGAAGTAATTTTAACTATACGGTTAAATATTTTTATCTTACCCTTATTCTTATCAGATTTTTCTTCTGGATATTTATAGGTTTTATCATAATCATAGAATTCGGTCCTACGCTTTAGCAGGCGTTGAGAAGAAGGGATAATTATTAAAATAAGAGAAAATAAAAAAATAGTTATCCCGATAAAGATAATTATATATAATACCAATTTCATCCACCATATATCAAATATTGCAAGAAATGGAGACTTGGCAGGGCATGCAACTATATCAGTTGGTGGGGGAGCATAGAAAGGGTTTTTGTAACTTGTACTTGCATAGCTGGTTAATCCAGAATCATTTACAGCTATATTTATATCAATTGTTTCAGTATTTGGCCACAGGCTTGTGTAGGAAATCACATATTGATTTCTTATCTTTCTTGAAATAGCGCTATAAAGATCTTTTAATTCTGTTGAATCTGTGGCAGTTAGTAACTCTCCGTTTGTTTCTGATGAAATATTTTCAATGTCTATAGGATTAAAATCATAAGACATTAAAGCTACTGAATATATTGTAACTTCTTCCTCTTTGGCTTTGGTAATAACATTCTCAGGTTCAAACTTACTAACTGTATCCATACCATCGGTAAGTATGATTATATATTTATCTTTGAGATTTTTTTTATTTTCAAATTGTTCTAAAGATTTCATGATACCATCAAACATGGAAGTCTCACCTTCAGCTTCTATTTTTGCAATAGAACTTTTAAGCAACTGCCTGTTTGATGTAAAACTGGAATATATTGTAACTTTATCTGCAAAACCTATTACTGAAAATTCGTCATAAGGTTTCATTTCATCCATGAAAAGAGATGCTGCATTCTTAGCATCTTCTATTGGCTGGTCTTTCATGCTGCCACTTGTATCAAGTGCTAAGACAATACCTATTGGTTCAGTAATTGTGGCTACTCTTTTAACAGTAAAATCTTGCACTTTTTTATTATTTTCTAAAATAGTAAAGTTTTCATTATCGAGTTTTTTTGAACCTAACTCTGAACCTTCTTTAAAGCTGATATAGGATCTTACGTAGGGATATTTCTCAATATTTACTTTATTGATAATAATATCCTCTGTTTCCTGACTAAAGATGATTGCAGGCAGTACAAGAAATACTATTACAAATATTAATAAAAATATGGTTATTTTAATATATTTATTTTTTTTCATATCTTTGAATTAAATTGTCAATATTTTATATTTTAAATTAATCTAAACCAGCATTCTTATAATTGAATTTATAAAAAGACAGATATAATTAGATTTCTTTTTGAAAAATCTCATTTGGAATATCTACTCCAGTATTATGCAACTTTCCCAAAAATCTTGGCATAAGGCCCGTAGATTTAACCCTTCCAATAAACTTACCATCCTTGTCGATACCCATAGAGTAATCATATATAAAGAGATCCTGTAAGGTTATAATATCACCTTCCATTCCCTGTACTTCAGTTATTTTTACAAGTTTTCGTGTTCCATCTTTAAATCTGTTTAAATGTACTATTAGATTTACCGCAGAAGCAATTTGTTCCCTTATTGCCCTTATTGGAATATCTATACCAGACATTAAAACCATAGTCTCTAATCTTGAAAGTACATCGCGAGGGGAGTTGGCGTGAACTGTACTAAGACTTCCATCATGTCCGGTATTCATTGCCTGAAGCATGTCCAGGGCTTCGCCGCCTCTGACTTCTCCTATTATAATACGGTCCGGTCTCATACGTAGTGAATTTCTCACAAGATCCCTAATTGTTACCATACCCTTGCCTTCTATATTAGGCGGTCTTGCCTCAAGTCTCAATACATGCTCTTGGTGAAGCTGCAGCTCAGCAGCATCCTCAATAGTTATTATTCTCTCATCATCAGGAATAAAAGAGGACATTACATTTAATGTCGTTGTTTTACCTGTTCCGGTACCGCCTGAGCTAATTATATTTAATCTTCCCATGACACAGATTTTTAAGAAATCAGCTATTTTTTTAGTACATGTACCCATATTTATTAAGTCATCAATGCTAAACGGATCTGATGCAAACTTTCTTATGGTCATCATAGGACCATTAATAGCTAGGGGGTGAACAATAATATTTACTCTTGAGCCATCCGGCAGTCTTGCATCTACATAAGGGGTAGATTCATCAACTCTCCTGCCTATTCTGCTAACAATCTTATCAATTATTCTTAAGAGATGGTCCTTATTCAAAAAGTTCTTATTAGTACGATATATTTTACCGTATTTTTCTATATATATAGTAGAAGGGTTATTAACCATAATTTCTGTAATATCTTTATCTTTTAAAAATTCTTCAACTGGACCATAGCCAATAACATCATCAATAAGGTCACTGATAATTTTTGTTTTCTCTCCGCTTGTTAAAGGGATATCAATGTTATTTATAAGCTTTTGTGTTTCTAAATTAACTTTGTGCTTTAAATCATTATCATTGATATTATTCTTGGAGATTATATCTGAAAGTTCTTTTATTAATTGCAGATGAACATTTTTCTTGATACTATCAATTTGTTTTACTCTGCCAGATGTTTTTTTTACTATTTGTAAATCTGGGCCAGATTCAAGATCTTGTATTTGTCTAATTCTTTCTTTTAATCCCATTATTACTCACTTTCCTTAAAATCTAATTATTTATTTACCATTTTTTGCATTAATTAATATCTTAGTAAGTTTATTAATACTTTTACTTACAGATGATTTTGGATAATTTAAAACTACAGGGATACCTTTATTTATAGCCAAAGGGACTATCCTGTTACTTGGAATAGTTATATTTATTTTTCTACCGATTGTGTCTTCTATCTCATTTAGAGTTATGCCTACTCTACTATCAGATCTATTCATAATTATTAGTATCTTTTCCTTTGGAAATTTTAATCTTTCAAGTACCTGCAAAGAGATTTTTAAATTTTTTATACTCGGAACATCTTTAGTTGTAATCATGCATAAATAATTTAACTTATCTAAAACGGCTAATACATTTTCTGAAAATGTAGATGGTGCATCAAATATAATGAAATCATTTATCTCTGCAAGAATATCCACAATTTTAATTGTTGATTCGGTAGTTATTGATTCATCTTGAGATGGATCAATTGGTGCAGGTAAAACTTTCACCCCGGATTTGTGGATGGTTAGGAAGGATTTTACTGTTTCAGAATCTAATTGATCCATTAGGGGAATAATATCAGTAATATTATTTTTAGGATATATATCAAGCATTAGTGCCGTGTCGCCAAATTGATAATTGAGATCAAACAAAGTTATATCGTTTTTAGTGTGATCGGTTAGACATACTGCGAGATTTACAGCAAGGAAAGATGACCCCGTTCCTCCTTTTGTGCTGAACACCATTACTTTCATAGCTTTTTTATTGTTTCCATTTTTTTCTTTATATTGTGATTTAGAATTACTGGCCGGATTTTTTTTAAAAATGTGTCTTGCTTTTCTAATGTATTCATTTAAATCTTTAGTATTCAATGGTAATTCTAAAACTTCATGAATCTCAAGCTTTATGGCATTTCTTAAAAATTCAACAGAAGGTTCTCTTGCCAGGAGGATTATTTCAATTAAGGAATGCAGATAATCCTTATAAAGAGCTACGAATTTTTCAATATCATCAATGGTGTAGTGTGGACCTAATAAAATTATGGTTGGTACTTCTTCCTCTAATATTTTTTTCAGGTCTTTCACATCTGTACTGGTTTTAATTATTTTAAAGTCTGAAAAATTTTTTATAAATGCCGCAATCTTTTCAATAGTATCTATTTTTTTATCTGTTATAAAGATTGGAATTTTGTCCATTTGGTTACCTTTTCCATTGATTTAATTTAGTTATTGTTCTTATATTAAAATTTTTCCTTGTATTATTTAAAGATATTGTCCAATGTTCTTCCAGGTGTTTCTTCTTCGTCGATTCCTGTAATTGGAACTAAAGCCAGCCATACTGTACCCATTTCTTCTGAAAAGACAAGTTTCTCTGATTCTTCTGGAGTTACTGCTAAAGTAACTGTGGTTATTTTAGTGCTTTCATCACTTTTAGTTTGACTTCCCATAAATTCTCCATCCTGTGTTGGTTCCTGATTAGCTGTAGTTCTTGTTCCTATATACAATACCTCAACATTCCACAGGAGGATTTTTGTTATTTCCTTACAGATTGTTTCTTCTGTAAGATCTAAAATTTCTTCTTCAAACTCTACTCCTTCTTCTGTTTCAATGCTTTCTTCACTTTCCGAACCATAATCCTCTAGCGGTGTATCAGTTTCAGCTAAATCTACAGTAAGTTCGTCTTGAGTTGGTTGAAATGTAGCAATTACGTTAACTTTATCGCCAATATTTATAAGATTGGAAACACCTATTACATCATTTACTGGAATTGATATGGCAACCATTTCACCTGGTATTATAAAAGTTAATCCTAAATCCTCAGGCTTGATGAAATTGGTTGAAGTAATCTGCTCGCCTTCATTGATTGGAGCTGCAACTACATATCCTTTATAGCTGTCCAAGGATGTAAGGACTCCACCAGCCAGGTATTTTTTAGGAATGGGTTGAGTTATTATATAATCATTTTGAATTATTACCTCAACTGGAGTTTCTTTTGGAATATTTTGGACAGCTACCAAAACTTCAACTTTCTCAACATCTTCCTCTACTGAGGAGCGAATATTATTTATATAAAAAATAACCAGTATAACTGAAATTGCTCCTAAAAATATTGCTAAAATTAGCAATGTAATCCTTACTCTCATATTTACTCCTAAAATATATATTTATTATTTTTTTATAATATTATTTAATTAATTATTAACTTTTTTATTAAAAAATATATGTAATTAAATCATTCTATCAGTCGTATAACCCTTATAATTCCTGAGTCTACTGGGTTAATAGGACCGCTGTTAACCATTAATGCTTTATCCAAAAAATAACCATAAACCTCTACATTCCCTTGAAGTGAAGTTATAATAAAAGGAGCAAAACCTATTATTTCTACTTCATAACGCCCAAATGCATCCTTAAGTTCAGGAATTATTGGAATTATAATATACTGGCTATCAGATTTTGCTAATTCGTAACCTTCTGGTTCTTCTGGTGGTGACGGAAATGGATTGGTCAGATAATCGAAATCATCCCAGAAAGTATTATCACAGTTATAGACTCTTTCATTTACTCCCTGTTTTGTAGGTCCAGCCATATTCCCTGGTTCTGTTTCTACTATATCTCCAATTTCATATAGAGTACTGGCACCTTCTACGATCTTGTCCCTGTATTCATTACCTCCTGTTGACTCGTCCAATGCTAAAGCATTAAAGTTACCATGACCGCCGTGAGCAGGTGCACCAGTCTTTAATATATATTCTTCACCAGGTACCCAGTCTTCTTCCGGGAATCCAAAGGGAACAAGACCACCCAATTCTTTTGGTACTGCAATAATAGCTTTAGCTCTGGCACCTACTGAAGCAGATTCTATTCCTAAAACTTTTGCAAAATATAGCGGAGCATCTGGATCGATGACAGTTACAACTATTGTATCATCGGTGGCCAGAGTAGATTCAATTTCAACATTGTCAGCAGTTATAGTAATTCCATTAATAGCAGCATATTCAATAGCTTTTTGTACAGCATTAGCAGGACTTTCAGGCAGCTCATGAGCGCCTGCCAATGCAGCTGAGTCTGCTACAGTCTGCAGGTGTCTTCTGACTTCATACACAGAGCCCACATCTATAACTAAAGCCATCATGCCTATTAAGGAGACCATAAGTATTGCAAAAATGACTATAACCTGACCGGATTCATTACTTATAAAATCTTTTTTTATTTTAAACATTTTACTCATCTCAATGTATTGGATTATTATTAAATTATTGTTCCAGTCTCATTGTTGCTGTACTGGATAACTGAATCGGCCAGCTTCCAGCAAGTGGAATTTCAAGATTCAGTACAAATCCAGTTACAGTAACTGTTACAGGTT